>JACCTU010000074.1 GCA_013812235.1 Actinomycetota bacterium
GCACGCTGTGGCTGCGGATCGTCGCGTCCGTGCTCGGGATCCCGCTCGAGCGCACGGCGGTCGAGGAGGGCGCAGCGTACGGCGCCGCGCTGCTCGCGGGCGTGCGGGCGGGCCTCTATGCGGACGTGCACGAGGCGGTCGAGCGTGCGGTGCACGTCCGCGACGTCGTCGAGCCCGACGTTCGCTGGCGTGACGCCTACGAGGAGGGGTACGCCCGCTACAAGCTGCTGTACCCGGCCCTACGACCACTGGAGGACACATGAGCCTGGAAGGCAAGGTCGCGTTCGTGACCGGCGCGAGTCGCGGGATCGGCGCGGCCGTCTCGCGGAAGCTTGCGGAGCAGGGCGCGAAGGTCGCTCTCGCCTCGAGGGGTGAAGACGGCCTCGGCGTCGGCCTCGGGCTCGCGTGCGACGCGAGCGACCTCGGCCAGGTCGAGGCGGCGGTCTCCCGCACCGTCGACGAGTTCGGCCGTCTCGACATCTGCGTTGCAAACGCCGGCGTCGGCTCGTACCACGCATTCCTCGACACGCCGATCGAGCACGTCGAGGAGATGGTCGACGTCAACCTCAAGGGGACGATCTACGCCGCTCGCGCGTGCCTCCCGCACTTATTCGAGCGCGGCGAGGGTGACATCGTCGCGATCGCCTCGGAGGCGGGCCGGCGAGGTTTGCCGGGCGAGGCGGTCTACTGCGCGTCGAAGTTCGGCCAGGTCGGCTTCATCAGAGCGCTCGACCACGAGACGCGCGAGCGCGGCGTCCGCTGCACGAACGTGTGCCCCGGAGGCGTAGCGACGGACTTCGCGCTCGCGGAGGGCTACGGGCGCCCCGAGAGTGTCCTCGCGGGGATGATGACCGCAGAGGACGTCGCGGAGGTCGTCCTCTTCGTGCTGACGAGGCCGCGGAACCACCGGATCCTCGAGACCGCGTTCCGGCCGATGACGGAGATGTCGTGGGGGTGAAACTCGCTCTCCTCTCGACGGCCGCGATCAACGACGCGCTGCTCGCGGGGGCGCGCGAGTCGAAGCTCGTCGACGTGATCGGCGTGGCGAGCCGCGAACACACGCGCGCGGAGACGTATGCGCGCGAGCGCGGGCTCGAGCGCGCGTACGGGAGCTACGAGCAACTGCTCGACGACGCCGACGTCGAGCTCGTCTACGTGGCGCTGCCCAACGCGCTCCACGTCGAGTGGGCGGTCAAAGCGCTCCAAGCGGGGAAGCACGTGCTGAGCGAGAAGCCGCTCTCCCGCGCGCCGGCCGAGGTCGAGCGGGCCTTCGACGCCGCGGAACGGGCGGGATGCCTGCTGATGGAGGGGTTCATGTACCGCCACCACCCGCAGACGAAGCGCATGCTCGAGCTCGTGCGCGAGGGTGCCGTCGGCGAGCTGCGACTCGTTCGGTCGCAGTTCTCGTTCACGCTCGACCGCCCGCACGACGTCCGTTGGAGCGGCGAGCTGGGCGGGGGGTCGCTCCTCGACCTCGGCTGCTACTGCGTGAACGCCTCGCGGGCGCTCGCGGGCGAGCCGGACGTGGTCTACGCAGAGCAGACGCTCGCCCCGAGCGGCGTCGACGTCCGCTTCGCCGCGACGATGCGGTTCGGCGGCGACGTGCTCGGCCACTTCGACTGCGGGTTCGACCTCCCGCGGCGGGTCGAGCTCGAGGCCGTCGGCTCGGACGGCAGCGTCGCGATCGTCCCGCCCTTCGTCGAGGACGAGGTCAGGCTTGAGCTCCGCCGAGGCGAGTCACTGACGGCATCGGAGACGTCGATCGCCAACCGATACGGCTGCGAGCTCGACAACGTCGCGCGTGCGATCGGCGGGAACGAGCCGCCGCTGCTCGACCGCGACGACGCGGTCGCCCAGGCACGCACGCTCGACGCGCTCCTTCGCTCGGCGGAAACCGGGCTCCCGGCTTCGCCCTAGAAGCCCGAAGACATGTCACGTCGTCAGAGGGACGCTCGCGATCCTGCCGGCTTCGATCGTGAAGGCGGCCAGGTCACCGGTGCCGGCGGAAAGGATCAGGTACGGCTTTCCCTCCCAGAGACCGATGTTCTCGACGTCGGTGCGCGACGGGCGCGCGGGCGACGAGGGGTGGGAGTGGAAGACCGCGAGCTCGTAGCCCTCGTCCTCGAGGAACCACGTCTCCGGATCGACCTCGAGCTCGAAGCGGTACGGCGAGGCCGCTCTGTTCCGTCCGGGCACGTAGCGCTGAGAGACGCCGTCCTTGAACACGACGATGCCGCACGCCTCGTTCGGAGCCTCGGCGCGCGCATGTTCAGCTAGTGCGCGGCGCGTAGCGGCGCGCACTACCACCAGACGGTGCGCTCCATCGCGCTCTCGACGTCGTCCGACTCCCAGAACTCGGCCGAGAGGTACTTCCAGCCTCCGTCCGGGAGTACGCAGACGACGACGCCTTCGTGGCGCTCGGCCGCAAGCTTTCGCGCGACGTGCACGACCGCGCCCGAGGAGACCCCTGCGAAGATTCCGTCCTCGTCGAGCAGCCGCCGGAGCGCGGCGACCGACTCCGCGTTCGAGACGAGCAATTTCCGGTTGAGCTTCGAGACGTCGAGGATCGGCGGCACGTAGCCGTCCTCGAGCGAGCGGAGTCCCATCACCGGATCGCCGGGGAGCGGCTCCGCGGCGGCGACCGTGAGCTCCGGGAACGACTCGCGCAGGCGCGCGCCGGTCCCCATCAGCGTGCCGCCGGTGCCGAGCCCCGCGACGAGCACGTCGACGCGGTCGAGCGCCTCGGCGATCTCCGCGCCCGTTCCCTCGTAGTGTGCGCGCGGGTTCGCCTCGTTCGCGTACTGGAACGGCATGAAGTACCTCGGCTCGCGCTCCGCAAGCTCGAGCGCGACGCGCACGGCGCCGTTCGAGCCCTCCTCGCCGGGCGACTCGACGATCTCCGCGCCGTAGAGACGGAGCAGCCGGCGGCGCTCCTCGGTCGCGTTCGCCGGCATCACGCACGTGAGCTTGTAGCCCTTGAGCTTCGCGACGAGCGCGAGCGAGATGCCGGTGTTGCCGCTCGTCGGCTCGAGCAGCTCGCGGCCGGGCTCGAGCTCACCCGCGGCCTCGGCGGCATCGATCATCGCCTTGGCGACGCGGTCCTTGATCGAGCCGGTCGGGTTCTGACCCTCGAGCTTGGCGAAGAGACGCACCGCGCCTTCAGGTTTCAGCTCAACCAGTGGCGTCCGCCCGACGAGATCGAGAAGAGAACTCGCGACGACCGGCTGGTTGCGCAAGCTAGCTCCGCGGAAAATGCGGAGCACTTTCGGCGGGTGAGCCACCGGCCATCGCGGGCAGGAGGATGACGGTGTCGCTCGCCGAGACGCGCGTCTCGAAGCCGTCGCGGGTGCGGATGTCCTCGCCGCCGACGTACACGTTCGCGTACTCGAGCTTGCTTTCGAGCGTGGGGAAGCGCGCGGTCAGGTCGTCGAGCAGGTCGCGCACGGTGTCGCCCTCGGCGATCACCTCGCGCTCGCCGCCGGTGTCCGTCCGCAACGTGGGGGGGATCCGGACGACGCTCATCAGGCGGCGCAGAACTCCGCGTAGTCGATGTACTCGGTTACGGTCGGGTGCTCGCCGCAGACGGGGCAGTTCGGGTCGCGGCGGAGCGCGACCTCGGTGAAGGTCGCGCTGAGCGCGTCGAAGAGCAACAGCCGACCGATGAGCGGCTCGCCGATCCCCGCCACCAGCTTGATCGTCTCGTTCGCCTGCAGGGAGCCGATCACTCCCGGCAGCACACCGAGCACGCCGCCCTCGGCGCACGACGGCGCGAGCTCCGGCGGCGGCGGGGTGGGAAAGAGGCAGCGGTAGCACGGGCCTTCCCCCGGCTTGAAGACGGTCGCCTGGCCCTCGAAGCGGTAGATCGAGCCATGCACGACGGGGATTCCGTGCCAGACCGATGCGTCGTTCACGAGGTAGCGGGTGGGGAAGTTGTCCGCGCCGTCGACGATCACATCCCAGCCTTCGGCGAGGATCCGGTCGATGTTCTCCGAGGTCAGCCGCTCGTTGAACGTCTTCACCTTCACGTCCGGGTTGAGCGCGGTCAGCGTGTCGCGCGCGGACTCGACCTTCGGGTCGCCGAGCCGCTGCGTCGAGTGCGCGATCTGGCGCTGCAGGTTCGACTCGTCGACGACGTCGTCGTCCACGATGCCGAGCGTCCCGACTCCTGCGGCGGCGAGATAGAGCGACGCGGGCGAGCCGAGTCCGCCGGCGCCGATCAGGAGCACGCTCGACTCGAGCAGCCGCCGCTGGCCGGCCTCACCGAGCTCGGGGATCAGCAGGTGGCGGCTGTAGCGGCGCCGCTGGTCGGGTTCCAGGGTCGACGGGACGACGACGGGGAAACCGCTCTTCTCCCACTCCTCGAAGCCGTCGGAGAGGTGGCGCGAACGTCCGTACCCGAGAGCCCGGAGCGTGGCGAGCGCGGCGAGCGAGCGGCGGCCGTGCGCGCAGTAGACGACGATGTCGCGCTCGCGGTCCGGAAGCTTGTCGGCAGCGCGGTCCTCCAGCAGGCCGAGCGGGATGTGCAGCGCGTCCGGCACGTGGCCGAGGTCCCACTCGCCCTGCTCGCGCACATCGAGGAAGAGCGCCTCCCCCGCGAGCAGGTCGGCGGCTTCACGCAGACTGACGGTCGGAGTCTCGCTCGACGTTGCCATTGCTTCCCAAAGTGTAGCGACCTGTTCCATGTCCCCGCGCGTCCGCATCTGGACGATCGTCGCCGCCGTGTGCGCCGTGGCGGTCGCGGCGACGCTCGGCGTCGTCGCCGTGACGCGCGACGAGCCTGCGACGACCACCGTCGACCCGCCGCCGCTCTTCCTCGATCTCGGCGTTCGCGACGACGCCCAGGCGCGCGACCTCCGCCGCGCCTCGCGGCTCTACGCCGACGACCGGCTCGACGACGCGCGTCGAATCTTCGAGCGATACAAGTCCACCGAGGCCAGGATCGGTGCGGCCTTCGCGGCCTGGCCGGACACGATGCCCGCACTCGAGGTGTTGCCCCAGGCGAGCTCCGCCGTCCGCCTCCACGAGGGCGTCGTCCTCGCAACGACCGGTGCCGAGCGCGCGGCGCGCACCGAGCTCGAGGCGGCCGCCCGGCTGGAGCCCGACACGCCATACGCCGTGCGCGCCGACGACTTCCTGCATCCGACGTTCGCGCCCGGGCTCCCCCTCTTCGTGCCGGGCGAACCGTTCCCCGCCGCGCTCGCCCACCGCTCGCCGAGCGACCAGCTCGCGCTCCTCGCCCACCGGCGAACGAAGGTCGCCCGCCTGCACTACGGCTCAGCGCTCCAGAGGCTCGGCATGCCGCTGACCGCGAGGCGGATCTTCGACGATGCGGTGAGGCTCGCTCCCGACGACCCCGAGACGCTCACGGCCGCGGCCGTCTCCCGGTTCGACAAGGACGAGCCCGCGGCCGCATTCTCACGCCTCGGCCCGCTGACGCGTCGTTTTCCGCAGGCCCAGACCGTGCGGTTCCACCTCGGGCTGCTCCTCGTCTGGAGCGGCGACGCCGAGGGGGCCAAGCGGCAGCTCCGGCAGGTGCGGGCCCAGGGTCCGGAAACCCGCCTGGGGCGGGAAGCCAAGCGCTTTCTCGATCGTCTCTAGGGCATGGGTCCGGGTTGAGAGAAGATGAGCCGAACGGCCTATGGCGGCCGTCCGTGGCCTCAGGCACACTTCCGCCGCCACCGAGGACATTGACTCTGTCCGACTTGGCCGTATGGTGAAGGCGGGTGGGTGTCATGCAGCACGGGCCTTGGAGGGGGAACGTGAGCGAAACGGCGACGGTGATTCCGGGGACGGAGCTGAACGTCGAGGCGATGCTCGCCACCGACGAGGCGAAGGCCCTGCTGGAGGCAGGCAAGGTGGCCGGCTCGCTCTCGGCGGAGGAGATCGCGCTCGCGCTCGTCGAACTCGACCTCGAGGCCGGCGTGCTCGACTCGTTCTACGACACGCTCGAGTCGCTCGAGATCTCGGTGGTCGAGGTCGTCGTCGAGGAGGAAGAGGTTGCCGCGCCGGTCGAGCGCGAGGTCTCGACCGACTCGCTCCAGCTCTTCCTGAAGGACATCGGCAAGGTCGACCTGCTCACCGCCGCGCAGGAGGTCGAGCTCGCGAAGCGCATCGAACGCGGCGACCACAGCGCGAAGCAGGAGATGGTCGAGGCGAACCTCCGCCTCGTCGTCTCGATCGCGAAGCGCTACCGCAACCAGGGGTTGCCGTTCCTCGATCTGATTCAGGAAGGGACGATCGGCCTCGTGCGTGCCGCGGAGAAGTTCGACTACCGCAAGGGCTTCAAGTTCTCGACGTACGCCACCTGGTGGATTCGCCAGGCCGTCGCGCGCGCGCTCGCCGACAAGGCGCGGACGATCCGCATGCCGGTGCACGTCGTCGAGAAGCTGAACAAGATCGCCCGCGCCGAGCGCAAGCTTCGCGCCGAGCTCGGACGCGAGCCGATGTCGTTCGAGATCGGCAAGGAGCTCGAGCTGACGACCGACGAGGTCGAGCAGATCCGCCGCAGCGCGCAGACACCGGTCTCCCTCGAGAAGCCCGTCGGCGACGAGGAGGAATCGGAGTTCGGCCACTTCCTCAGGGACGACTCCGCGCCGGCGCCCGAGGAGGAGGCCGAGACGACGCTCCGCAAGGAGGCGCTCCGGAAGGTCCTCGAGATGCTCTCGCCGCGCGAGCGCGCTGTGCTCGAGCTTCGCTACGGACTCGACGGCAAGCCGCCGCGCACGCTCGACGAGGTCGGCCGGACGTTCAACGTCACACGCGAGCGGATCCGCCAGATCGAGAACCAGAGCCTGAAGAAGCTTCGCGCGCTCTCGGACAGCCAGACGCTTCGCGACGCCGCTGCATAGTCGCCGCAGAAAGTGCTTCGCACTTTCCGCGGTTGAATAGACTTCCGCAGCCGTGAACCCCGCCGCCCAGCTCGAGCAGCTCTACGACCTTCTCCGCATCCCCTCGGTCAGCGCCGATCCGGGCCACGCGGCCGACGTCCGGCGGGCGGGCGAGTGGGTTCGCGACCTCGTCCGCTCCGCGAAGGGCGGCGACGCCGAGCTCGTCGAGACGGACGCGCAGCCGCTCGTGATCGGCGAGATCTCCGCGTCGACCGATCCCGACAGCGCGCCGACGGTGCTCGTGTACGGCCACTTCGACGTGCAGCCGCCGGCGCCGATCGACCTCTGGGACAGCGATCCCTTCGAGCCGACGGTCAAGGACGACTGGCTCTTCGCGCGCGGCGTGGCGGACGACAAGGGCCAGCTCTACTCGATCCTGCGCGCCGCGGTCGACCTCGCGGACGAGGATGCGTTGCCCGTGAACATCCGCGTCGCCTCCGACGGCGAGGAGGAGATCGGCGGCACGTCGATCGTCGACTGGGTGAACGCCGACGAGCGTGGGGCCGACGTGTGCGTGATCTTCGACGGCGGGATGGAGCGCCGCGACGTCCCGCAGTTCTGCACCGGGACGCGAGGGCTCGTCGCGTTCGACCTGGTCGTCAAGACGGGCGCCCGCGA
>JACCTU010000079.1 GCA_013812235.1 Actinomycetota bacterium
TCCGGGGACGCGTACCCGCCGTAACGGGAGAACACCGACGCGAGCACCGCGACGCCGAAGACGCCGCCGACCTCGCGTACTGCGTTGTTCGCGCCGGACGCCTTGCCCTCTTCGGCCGGGCTGACCGCGCTGAGGATCACGTTCGCCATCGGTGCGAAGAACATTCCCATGCCGATCCCCGACACGATGAACGGGCCGACGAGCGACGTGTAGCCGACCGTCGCGGTCGACGCCGCAGCGATCCATGCGAGCCCAATTGCCTGCAGGCCGAGCCCGGTGGCGAGAATCGGCCGCGCGCCGATCTTGTCGGAGAGCGCGCCCGCGATCGGCGCGACCACCATCGGCATGGCGGTCCAGGGCAGCACGCGCAGGCCCGCCTCCAGCGGCGAGTAGCCCTGCGCGGTCTGGAAGAACTGCGTCAGCAGGAAGATCGAGCCGAACATCCCGAACGACATCGCGAGCGAGGCCCCGTTCGCGGCCGCAAAGCCGCGGTTGCGGAAGAAGCGCATCGGGAGCATCGGCTGCGGGGTGCGGAGCTCCCACGCGACGAAGGCGACGAGCAGCGCGACGCCCCCGGCGAGCGAGCCGACGATCGAGGGGCTCGCCCAGCCGTCGCCGTTGCCGTTCACGAGGCCCCAGACGACGCCGAGCAGACCCGCGCTCGCGAGCGCGAGCCCCGGCAGGTCGAGCGCCTTCTCCGGCCCGTGGCTCTCGCGCAGCCGCGAGATCGCGAGCGGGACGAGCGCGATCCCGACGGGCACGTTGAGCCAGAAGACCCACTGCCAAGAGATGCCTTCGATCACGGCGCCGCCGACGAGCGGGCCGCTGGCGATGGCGATGCCGCCGATCGCGCCCCAGATCCCGAGCGCGACGCCGCGGCGCTCGGCCGGGAAGGCGTCGGAGAGGATCGTCAGCGTGAGAGGCATCACGAGTGCACCGCCGAGGCCCTGCACCGCTCGGGCGGCGATGAGCGCCTCCATCGACGGTGCGAGCGCTGCCGCCGCCGAGGCGACGGTGAAGAGCGCGATTCCCGAGGCGAACATCCGCCGCCGCCCGAAGCGGTCGCCGAGCGCGGCGCCCGTCAGGAGGAAGACGGCGAAGGTCAGGGTGTACGCGTTCACCGTCCACTCGAGCTCCTCGATCGAGGCGCCGAGGTCGACCCGGATCACCGGGAGCGCCGTCGACACGACGAGGTTGTCGAGGACGACCATGAAGAGGGCGACCGAGGTGATCGCGAGCGTCCAGAGCGTCCGCGCCCTGGATCCTGTCTTGTCGAACATCGTGCTGCTCCTTCCGTTCTCGTTGTCTAGGTACTGACTCATCACTTACTTACAGACGAAAAAAAGAGCGGCTCGTCTTCCCCTACGTGTCGGCCCGGCAGCCGTCGATCAGGCGGCGCGCCCACGCCTCGTCGGAGTTGAGGAGGTCCATCGAGGCGACGACGTTCAGCAGCATCCCCTTGGCGAAGAAGTGGCTGAGCTCGGCGGGCGCGAGGCCGGACACGCGCTCGGTCCACGTGACGAGGTCGCCGTAGCCCTCCCGGACGACCGCGCGGATCTCCGGGTCGTCGCAGGACGCGTAGGCCTGCATCTGGGCCATCAGCCGGCTCCTGTCGGTGAGCAGCCCGAGATACGCGTCGCCCATCGCGTGCAGGGCCTCCTCGCCGCGCTTGCCCTCGGCCGCCCGCTGGAACGTCTCGAGCGTCTCGCGGAAGCAGCGGCGGACGCTCGCCAGGAAGAGCTCCTTCTTCGTCCCGAAGAGGCGGAAGAGGTAGGGCTGGGAGATCCCGGCCCGCTCGGCGATCGTCTCGGTCGACGTGCCGTGGTAGCCGGTCGAGGCGAACTCGCCCCGCGCCGCCTCGAGGATCGCCTCGCGGCGCTCCTCGGCCGACATCCGGGTGGTCGCGGCGGGGCTCACAGCCTGTGATAGTAAGTGGTCACTTACTCCCTGTCAAGGCCCTGCTGCGATACCAGGCGATCGTCCGGGCGAGACCGTCGTCCAGCTCGACCTGGGACTCGAAGCCGAGCAGGTTCCTGGCCTTGTCAACGTTCGGGATGCGCAGCTCCACGTCGGTGTAGTGGAGCGGCCGGAAGACGATCTCACCGGCAGCTTCGGTCGCCCGCTTGATCCGCTGTGCGAGGTCGTAGATCGTGACCGCGGAGCGCGCGTTGCCGATGTTGAAGCTCTCGCCGACGGCGTTCGGGTGCTCGAGCGCGAGGAGCGTCCCCTCGACCATGTCGTCGACGTAGCACCAGGCGCGGATCTGCGAGCCGTCGCCGTGAATCGTCAGGTCTTCGCCGGCGAGCGCCGCCTCGATGAACGCGCGGATCGCGCCGCCGCCCATCTGCTCGGG
>JACCTU010000083.1 GCA_013812235.1 Actinomycetota bacterium
TGCCTGCGTGTGCCTGCATCGAGGGCGGCGCTCATCGGCCGATTGCGAGGCGCTGGACGGGGCGTGTTGAGGCTGCACGTGAAAACTCGCACAAGTAATAAGGAGAGGATGGGTAGGCTCGCGCGAGACAGGTCGCGTCCGCCGGTTCACAGGCCTGTCGTGCGAGGCGTGAGAGTGAATAAGAGGGGCCTTTCCTACTTGGTACAGGTAGGACACTCTCGGGCCGACCGTTGCTCAATCCGTACCGCAGAACGCAGCGATCTGGACGCGGCGGACGGCTGCCTCCAAGTCGTCGGAGAGCGGATACGTGTTGACGACGAGGACGATCTGGCGCGAAGCGTCCCTCCGATTCCAGGCGACCGCGACAGTGCCCTGAACGTTGCCGGTGTGCCCCCAGGCATTGCCACAGGGCGTGGGAAAGACGGCCATCCCGAGGCCGTATCGGAGACTGCCCGCGGGAACGAGCGTTTCCATCTCGCGGAGCAGCCCGGTCGGCAGTAGCCGTCCCTCGAGCAGCAGCGCGAAGAACCGGCGGAGGTCATCGGCGCTCGAGACGATCGCGCCGGCCGCCCAGGTCCAACTGGCAGCCTCGCGACTGGTGTCGACTGCAGCTCCGGTGATGACGCCCTGGTGCGACGGCGCGCGATGCCCGTGGATGTGCGGCCCTCTGATGAAGCGCGGAGCGAACGTCGTCTGGTGGAGCCCGAGAGGTTCGAAGATACGCTGGCGCAGCTGCTGCCCGAGGGGCGTTCCCGTCGCGGCTTCGACGATCAGACCGAGAAGGAGATAGTTGGTGCTCGAATACGCGAACCTCCGGCCCGGCGCGAACGGCGGAGGATGGGCCACGGCTATCTCGACGAGCCGGCGTGGGTTCCAAGCGTGGGCCGGCGCCTGGTCGTTAGGCGCGAAGACCTGGGGGTCCTCGACGTAGTCGAAGAGCCCGGACGTATGTGAAAGCAAGTGACGGACGGTGATCCTGCGTCCGCCAGGAACGAGGCCTGGAAGCCACTCCTGAACGGTGTCGTCGAGCGAGACGCGACCCTCGCTTACGAGCTGGAGCACAAGCGTCGCCACGAACGTCTTCGTGACGCTGCCGATGCGGAAGCGGTCGCCGGCACGAACCTGCCGTGCCGGATCGCGAGCGGCGACACCGCGGACGTCTGTCCGGATGGTGCTCCCGTCTCGCACGAGCAGCAGCACGCCAGGGGATCCCGCCTCGACGACACGCTCCAAAAGCGGGTCGAGACCGTCTTCGTCGGACTCGCGCGAGCTCGCGAGAAACCCCACCGCGGAGAGCGCGCAACCCATCACGACGAGCGCGAGCAGAGTGCTCCGACGCCAGCGCAGGAGGCGCACGGTTAATGCTCACCTGCTCACGTAGTCGATCCGACCGTCATCGCCACAAGCCCGATCGTACGCGCAGCGAATCGGCACAATCCAAGTGGATCTGAACGCCGCATGCGGATAGAGAGCGTACGGAGTCCGAAGTTAACCGGCCCCCCGGGCGCGACAGGTCTACGGGCGGCGTGAACGTGAATAAGAGGTGCCCTTCCTACCTGGTACGGTTGACGCGTGGTACTGGTCGTCGAGCACGAGTCGAGCCGCGGCGGCCGCTGGCTCCGCCTTCACCGCACGCGCCTCGCGCTCTGGATCGCCGTCTTCGAGGCCGCGCTCGTCGTTTTCGACGTGATCCCGCGCTGGCCGGCGTTCGTCGTCGCGCTCGGCTTACTCGTGTTCTACGTCTTCGTCGGCCGGAACGTCCGCAGCGACACCGTTCGCCATCTCGCGTGGATCGGCGCCGTCTCGCAGCTCCTGATCGTCGCGCTGCCCGCGCTGCTCGCGTTGATCACGTTCGCGGCGATCGTCGCGGTCGTGATCCTGGCCGCGATCGCCCTGGCGTTCCTCTTCCTGGACCGTCGCTAGACTCGACACCCCACGATGGGGCGTGGCCAAGCGGTAAGGCAGCGGGTTTTGGTCCCGTGATCCCAGGTTCGAATCCTGGCGCCCCAGCCATCTGACCCATGAGCTCCGACCTCGCAGCTGTCGTCATGGCCGGCGGCCTCGGCACCCGGATGAAGTCGTCCGTGCCGAAGCATCTGCACGCGTTGCTCGGGCGACGCGTCGTCGACTGGGTTCTCGAGACCGCGCGGGCGACCGGTGCCGACCCGATCGTCGTCGTCGCGTCGCCGGACACGCGCGACGCGTACGAC
>JACCTU010000104.1 GCA_013812235.1 Actinomycetota bacterium
TGCGCGATCACGACGAAGAACCCGGACACGGGCGAGCGCGACCTCGACACCCTGCGGGTGATCAAGTCGTATCGCGGAGCGCGTGGGGGGAAGCAGCTCGACTTCGGGGTGTACGGCGAGGTCGTCACGCCGGGCCGCGTGCGCGTCGGCGACCCGATCGTGCCTCTTGCGTAGCCGCTTTCCGATCTTCTCGCGGCTGACGTACCTGAACAGCTGCTCACACGGCGCGCTCTCGATCGACGTGCGTGAGGCTTACGAGCAGTACGTGCGCGACTGGGAAGCGCTCGGCTCGCCGTGGGAGCTGTGGGACGAGAAGACCAATCAGGCGCGAGCAGCGTTCGCCGAGCTCGTCGGCGCGGAGCCGCTGGACGTCGCCGTGACGACCTCGCTCTCCGCCGGTGTCAGCGCGCTCGCGAGCGGGCTGCGGTTCGACGGGCCGCGGTCGAAGGTCGTGCTCTCGGAGGTCGAGTTCCCGACCGTCGGTCAGATCTGGCATGCGCAGGAGGACCGGGGAGCCCGCGTCGTGCACACGCGCGACTTCGAATCGGAGATCGACGAGGAGACGCTGCTCGTCTCGGTCACCCACGTCAGCTACCGCACGGGCGAGCGACTGCCGGTCGAGGAGATCACGAGGGTCGCCCACGAGCACGGCGCGCTCGTCTTCCTCGACGCGTACCAGTCTGCGGGGACGATCCCGCTCGACGTCCGCGCGCTCGGGGTCGACTTCCTCGCTGCCGGGACGGTCAAGTACCTCCTCGGCTCGGCCGGGCTCGCGTTCTTCTACGCGCGCCGCGCGCTGGTCGAGAGCATCCGCCCGACGACGACGGGCTGGTTCGCCGACGAGGAAATCTTCGCGATGGACGACCGCGACTACTCGCCGGCGCCGACCGCGGCGCGCTTTCAGGCGGGCACGCCGCCGATCCCGAGCGTCTACGCGGGGCTCGCCGGCCTTCGCCTGGTGCTCGCAGCGGGCGTGGAGCAAACGAACGCGCGCGTTCGCGAGCTCACGCAGGCACTCGCCGATGGAACGAGCCGTCGCGTCGCCACGCCGGAGCAGCGCGGCGCCCTAATCTGCGTCGAGGTCGACGATCCGGCCGCCGCCGTCGAGCTCCTGCAGCAGCAGGGCGTCGTCACGTCCTGGCGCGACAACAGCGTCCGCTTCTCGTTCCACTTCTACAACGACGAGCGCGACGTCGAGGCTGCGCTCGCCGCGCTCGAGACGGTCTAGGAGGGCTTGACGAAACGGGCGTCGTGCGCCGGGCGGCGCGATGCGGCGTCCTCAGTCGCGCCCGTATCCACTGGATACGAGCGCTCCCTGCGTCCTTACCTCGCATCACCCATCGCACCCCGACGACGAGGCCCGCCCCGTCAAACCCTCCTAGATGTCGCGGTAACGTGCCTGAAGGATGCTGAACACGCCGTAGGCGAAGAGCCCGACGGCCGCTGCGCCGAGCCACACCGGGCCGTACGGCTGGTGCGCGAGCTTGGCGAGCGCCTCGTCGATGCCGATCGCCTCCTTCGAGTCGTACTGCCACGCCGCCCGGACGAGGAAGGCTCCGACCATCGAGAAGATCACCATCCGCGCCGCATGGCCGACGAACCCCGCGACGTTCACCAGCGGACGCACGTCTTCTCTCGCCATCTGGCCCGTCTTCAGGTGCTTGCGGAACTTGCCGGTGATCGAGCGGTAGCCGTTCACCAGTCCGTAGCCGATCAGGCCGAGACCGAGCGCGAGCACGAGCCAGCGGCCGAGCGGCAGGTCGAAGACGCGGGCGGTTTGCTCCGGCTCGTCGCGGCTCTCGCCACGGGGGCCGGAGACCAAGGAGAACGCGAGGAGGCTGAGCCCGGCGTAGAGGAGGCCCTTTGCGAGCGCACCGGCGCGCTTGGCCCAGCCCTCGAAGTCGTTGCCCTCGTCGTCGCGGTCGAGCACCCCCTGCGCGAATCGCCATGCCGCGTAGGCGCCGAACCCGAGCCCGAGCGCGACGAGGATGATCGCGCCGTACGACTGCTTGGCGAGCAGCCGCAGCGCGCCCTCTCGGTCGGTGGCCACGCCGCCGACCCCGAGCGCCACGAGGACGGCCAGCACGCCGACGAGCCCATACGAGAGGCCCTTCGCGACGAGGCCGACGCGCCCGAGCCGCTCGACCCACTCGCTGTCGCCGACGCGCCGGAGCCTTCTCGTGGTCAATCCCATGACGCTTCGTCTGCCCCGCCGACTCCTGTTTGATGTGTCCGTGGTATCAGACCCAGAACTCGTCGCACGCTGCCGTGCCGGCGACCCTGACGCCTGGCGCGAGCTGGTCGAGCGCTACTCGCGCTACGTCTACGCGATCACGCAGGCGTTCCGCCTGCCGTCCCACGATGCCGAGGACGTGTTCCAGGACACCTTCACCCGCGCGTATGAGCGGCTGCACACGCTGCGCGACGACGACGCGCTCCGGCCATGGCTCGCTTCCCTGACGCGCCGGCTCTGCATCGACCGGCTCCGCGCCTCGGCGCGTGAGCAGCCGCTCGAGGATCCGGAAGCCGAGGGGGAGGACCGGATCGAGGAGCTGACCGACGCCTTCGCCGTGCACGCGGCACTGGCGGAGCTTCCTGAGCACTGCCGTGAGATCCTCGACCGCTTCTTCGCCCGAGACGAGAGCTACCGGACGATCGCGGACGCCCTCGACCTACCCTCCGGGACGATCGCGAGCCGGATCTCGCGGTGCCTCGCGCGGCTCCGCGAGCACTTCGCGGAAGAAAACGACCCCGACCCCCGTCTTGAGGTGTGATGGATCCCCATCCTGAAGAGCGCCTGGCCGAGCTGTTGGCCCTGCTTCCGCCCGCCCCGCAGGGGTGGGTCGAGGCTGCGCAGGAGCTCCCGCTTGCCAGGCCCGGCCTCGACCGCCTGGTCGCCAGGGCCGAGGCCGACGCGCGTTTCCGCGAACTGCTGATCGCCGACCTCGAGGCCGCCTTCGCGCAAGAAGGCGTCGAGGCCGACGCCGCGACCGTGGAGGCCATCCGGAGGCGGCTCTCTCTCCCCTAGGCTGAGGCGCCGGCGCTGAGACAATGCAGGGGTGGCGCGCCTGCACGATCTCAGCGTTCGGGACCTCCTAGGTGAGGCGGCCTCCGAGTCGCCCACTCCCGGCGGCGGCGCGCTCGCAGCGCTGACGGGCGCACTCGCGGCGGGGCTCGTCGAGATGGCCGCGCGCAACTCCCCCGAGTGGGAGCTGCGCGGTGCCGCGATCGCTCAGGCGACGGTGCTCCGCGAGCGCCTTGCCGAGCTCGCGCCGCTGAACGACGAGGTCTACGAGCATGCGCTCGCCGCGCTCAAACTGCCCGACGCCGTCGACAGCGACTCGAAGAACGAGCTGATCGGCTCCTCGCTCGAGCGAGCCGCCGCATTTCCGCTCGCGATCGCCGAGGCAGCCGCGAACGTCGCGGAACTCGCCGCCGTCGTCGCGGAGGACGGCTCGTCGGCTGCCCGCGGAGACGCGACAGCTGCCGCGATGCTCGCGCTCGGCGCGACGCGCGCAGCGGCGCACCTCGTCGGGATCAACCTCGGAGTGCTCGAGAACGACCAGCGGCTCGACCGCGCGACGCGTCTCGCAGCCGACGCCACGGCGGCGTCGGCCCGGACGCTTGCACCCGTGCAGTAGCGCCGCCGCCGCCGTCGTGGGGAAGATCGCATGCCCTCGGGCCGTCTTGTCGGTAGGCCGCAAACAGAGGAGAAGCCATGCACGATCAGCTCCTGAACCACGAAGTTGCCCGTCTCCACCGCGCGGAGTTCCTGCGCGAGTCGGGTCAGCGCCACCGCGTCGATCGGCAGCCGGGCGAACGCAAGCTCGTCGCACAGGGGCTGCTCGATCGCCTCAGCAGCCTGGCGCACAGGCACCGCCGGCCCAAGGCGGCGTTGCTTACGCGGTCTGTCTAGCGATCGCGGCGAGCCGCGCCTCCGCCTCGCGGACAAATCGGGAGGCGCCGGCGACGCGGTAGAAGTCAAGGGCCGCCCGCAGATCCGCGTCGCCACCCGCTTGGAGCCGCGCGAACGCCACGCTCACGGCCGACCCACACCGCTCGTAGATCTCGGCGGCCCGCGCCCAGCTGCCGGCCGCGACCGCTTCGGCCGCCTCGAGCCACGGTGTCCGCCGACCTGTCCCCATCACTCCGATCATCTCGTCGAGCAGTCCGATCTGCTCCCACGTCCAGGGGACGTAGGCAAAGCCGCCGAACGCGAACCGGTCCGAGGCCTCCTGGCGAAAGGCCGCGACCGCGAGCGTGACCTCGCGTGCGGCTTCGAGGGCCCCGGTCGCTGCGAGCACGTACGCCCACATCCCGTACGAGAAGTACTTGGGACCTGAGCCTTCACCATCTCGGCGACCGCCCAGTAGCTGACGCCGTCTCCGTACGGCAGCGAACGTCCCTGCCGCCAGTAGACGAGCTCGTCGCCTCGGCCGATCGCTTCGAACAGCTCCCAGACGAGCCGGCTCTTGCCGATACCGGGGACGCCCAC
>JACCTU010000107.1 GCA_013812235.1 Actinomycetota bacterium
ACGTCTTGGTACTCGTCGACGGTGAACGCGCGGTAGCGCGCCTGGACCACGCCGAGCGCATCCGCGTCGCGCTCGTAGAGCTCGACTGCGCCTGCGAGCAGATCCTCGAAGTCCATCGAGCCGCGCTCCTCCTTGCGGCGTTGGTAGTCGCGGAACACGCGCTGCATCAGCTCGGGCGGGATCGGCGGCTCGTGCTCGCCGAGGCCGTCGAGGTATGTCTCGGGCGCCAGTCGGCGGTTCTTCGCCCACTCGACCTCGGTCGCGAGGTCTGCCGCAGCCGCGAACTTGTAAGGCATCGGCAACGAGTTGCCGATCGAGCGGAGCGGCAGCACCTTCGAGGAGAGGATCTTCAGGTTCGGCACCTTCCCGAAGTACGAGAGCTGCGCGAGCGCCGCGGAGTGGAAGGTCGCCGCGCGCACGCGCTCGACCCCCAACGCGGCGAGCCGTGCACGCATCCCGCCCGCGGCTTTGTCGGTGAACGTGACGGCGAGGATCTGCTCGGGAACGAACGCGCCGGTCGCGACCTGGTTCGCGATCCGGTGCGTGATCGTGGTCGTCTTGCCCGAGCCCGCCCCGGCGAGGATGCAGACCGGCCCGCGAACCGCCTCCGCGGCCCGCCGCTGCTCCGGGTTCAGCCCTCCGAGGATCCGCTGCTCGTCCATCAGGACGTTCAACCGTAGAGACGGCGCGGGACGGAGCCCGCCCGGCAGCGTTACGCCGGGGTGACAGGTGTGGAGCGAGAGTGCGCCACCGCGCGCACAGGCGCCCTAACGATCGTCGCGAGCCGTGAGACGAGCTCCAACGTGTCTCCTTCGGCGACGAGCCGCTCGAGCGCGTTCAATTCGTCCTCGAGCCAGGCCGGCTCGACCGGCTCGCGGGTCGCGCGCGAGATCTTCGGGTACGGCGTCGGATGCACGGTCTCGCCGTCGTTCCAGAGCTCCTCGCGCAGCTTCTCACCTGGCCTGGTGCCGACGAACTCGATCCGCACGTCGCCGCGGCCCGAGAGGCGAATCATGTTCTCCGCCAGGTCGATGATCCGCACGGGGTCGCCCATGTCGAGCACGTAGACCTCGCCACGACCGCCGATCGCCCCCGCCTGGACGACGAGCGACGACGCCTCGGGAATCGTCATGAAGTACCGCGTCATGTCCGGGTGCGTCACGGTCAACGGGCCTCCGCGCTCGAGCTGGCGCCGGAAGATCGGCACGACCGAGCCCGAGGACCCGAGCACGTTGCCGAACCGAACCGCCACGAAGCGCGTGGGGACGTCGTCGCGGTGCCCGTACGTCTCGACGACCCATTCGCAGAGCGCCTTCGATTGGCCCATCACCGTCTTCGGGTTGACCGCCTTGTCGGTCGAGACGAGCACGAACCGCTCTGCGCCGAACTCGACGGCGACGTCTGCGACGCAGCGGGACGCCAGCACGTTGTTCCGCACCGACTCGACCGGGTTCGCCTCCATCAGCGGCACGTGCTTGTACGCCGCGGCGTGGAAGACGACCTCGGGCCGGTAGCGCTCGAAGACCTGCCGGAGCTTCGCGCGATTTCCGCAATCGGCGAGCACCGGCACGCTTGCGGGGAACTCGCGCTCCTCGACGAGCTCACGCTCGATCTCGAACAGCGGCGTCTCCGCGGAGTCGACGAGAACGAGCCGCGCGGGCTGGACGCGCGCGATCTGGCGACAGAGCTCAGAGCCGATCGAGCCGCCCGCGCCGGTCACGAGCACGGTCTTCCCCGCGAGGTACGACGCGACGGAGGGCAGGTCGATCTCGACCGGCTCGCGGCCGAGGACGTCCTCGACCTGCACGGGGCGGATCTGGGTCGCGAGGTCGAGGTCGCCCGCGATCAGCTCGTGCAGCCCCGGCAGCGTCTTCACCGGCACGCGCTCGACGCTCGCCATCTCGACGATCCGCCGCCGGAACTCACCTGGGGCAGAGGGGACCGCGATCAGCACCTCGTCGGGACGGTTGTCGCGCAGGATGTGCGGGAGATCGTCGGTGGTGCCGAGCACGCGCACGCCGAGCAGGCGCATCCCGCGCTTGCGCGGGTCGTCGTCGACGAGCCCGATCGGCGTCGAGCGCGCGAGCTTCGAGCGCTGAAGCTCCTGCACGATCAGCCGGCCCGCGTCGCCCGCGCCCACGACGAGAACCTTCTTGCCGCGGGTGACGATTCCGCCCTTCGGGCGTTCGATCACCGTCCGCGCGAGCAGGCGCGAGCCCGCGACGAAGGCGAGCAACAGCAGCGGGTCGACCAACGCAACGCCTCGGGGCAGCCGCAACCGCTCGACGGGGTAGAAAAAGTAGACGGCTGCGATCGCGAGCACCGACGCGACCGCGACCCCCGCCAGCGCACGCCACATGTCGCGCGTCGAGACGTAGCGCCACCAGCGCTGGTAAAAGCCGAACGCCACGAAGACCGCGAGCTTGATCGCGACGACGAAGACGATCGTCTCGCTCAGCATCGGCTCGTAGAAGACCGGCACTTCGAAGTCGAAGCGCAGCTGGAACGCGAGATACCACGCGGCGGCGATCAGCACCGCGTCGACGGCGAGCTGCCAGAGCCGGTG
>JACCTU010000135.1 GCA_013812235.1 Actinomycetota bacterium
GTGGGCGGTACCGGAATCGAACCAGTGACCGCCTGCGTGTAAAGGGGCGCCGGCAGGGACTAACGGTCGCTAACCGGCTTGGTTACAGGGACTCAGTGTCCGTCACGAGGGCTCGCCGGAACGTCCGGCGCTAACAGCCTGACCACAAACTGACCACGCTGACCACGAGAACGGAGTGTGTCCGCTCGATGCTCTGCGGGCGTCAGAAGCGCGAGCTTGTGCGCGCGTAGGAGGCGCACCATCTCTGCGGTCAGCGGAACCGCGCCGCACGCCCTTTTTCGTCTTCGGCTGCATCGGCCGCAGCTCTTTGTCGCGGTAGAAGAAAGGGGAAATAGAGCGGCGCCCGAAATGCTTGCGACGCAGTTTCTTGTCGACAGGCATCGGGAACTGTCCCTGGCGTTAGTCAGTCGAAACAACGATCGGAGGCATGCAATGTATATCGGTGGTGGTGTTCTCGTACTTCTGCTCGTCATCCTTCTGATCTATTTGCTCGCGTAGATCAGTTCGTTGGCCGGACGGCGGCGAGAGCCTACAAGCCTACGGTGCTGCCGAGGCGAGCGATGCGACGTCGCACGAGCGGTGAAGTGCGATCTGCCGACGCGTTACCGAGCTTGTCGCGCTGTTGGATGAGGAGGTAGACCGGTCCACGGGCACTGGATAGCGACGGGCGGTCAGCGAACCGGCCTCACCGTTCGCTGCGGCGTTGATTTTGCGGCTCGTCGGTGAGGAGCTGCCGTGTCGCCAGCGGGTACCGATCGCGCTTCCTGGGTAGTGGTCTTTCGATGAATGCTGCGCTCCCGGAGGCACTGATTCGCCTCAGAGATGACCTGGCGTCTGTTCGGCTCTCCCTCGAGCTGGCCGGCGCGCGGGAGGCTCGGCGGGTGCGCGAGGATGTCGTGGCGCAGGTCGACGATTATCTCCTTCCTCGCCTGCGGCAGATGGACGCGCCGGTCTTGATGGTCGTCGGAGGCTCGACGGGGGCCGGCAAGTCGACGATCCTGAACAGCCTCGTCGGCACCGAGGTCAGCCCCGCAGGCGTTCTGCGGCCGACGACGCGTGCGCCGGTGCTTGCTTGCCACCCTGACGACTTGCACTGGTTCGAGGATCTACGGGTCTTGCCTAAGCTCGCGCGCACAACCGGAGTCTCGGCCGTGTCGGAGGGATCGTTGAGGCTCGTGCCGACGACAGCGCTGGAGCCGGGGCTCGCGCTTCTCGACTCGCCGGACATCGACTCCGTTCTTGCGGAAAATCGTGCTCTTGCCAACCAACTGCTTGCCGCGGCGGACGCGTGGCTGTTCGTGACGACTGCCGCGCGCTACGCGGACGCGGTTCCATGGGAGTTCCTGCGGGGCGCCCGCGACCGTGGGACTTCGCTCTCAATTGTGTTGAATCGCGTGCCTGAGGATGCGCGAGAGGTTGCGGCCCACCTGCGCGAGATGCTGCGCGAGCAGGATCTCGGCGAGACGGAGCTGCTCGTAGTGCCGGAGACAGAGCTCGTCGACTGCCTGTTGCCGGTGCGTGCGCTCGCGCCGGTGCGCCGCTGGCTCGACACGCTTGCCGCCGACGCCGCTGCGCGCTCGGATCTGATCAGACGAACGCTAAAGGGGGCGCTTGCAAACCTGCCCGCGCGTACGGGCGGGGTTGTAAGCGCTGCGGCGGAGCAACTGGCTGCGGCGTCCGAGCTTCGGTCGGAGGTCGACGCGGCGTATGCAGGCGCGCTGCGCGAGGTTGAGGAAGCGATGCGGAGTGGTTCGCTTCTGCGCGGCGAGGTTCTCGCGCGCTGGCATGAGGTCATCGGTACCGGCGATGTGATGCGCGCGCTGGAGTCGAGAGTCGGCTGGGTGCGGGACCGGGTGAAGAGTGTGCTTACCGGGAAACCGGCGGCAGACGAAGAGCTGCGGGTTGCAGTCGAGAACCGGATCGAAGCGGTCATCAGGGCCGCCGCGGAGCGGGCGTCGGAACGCGCATCGCGCGCTTGGCGCGAACGGGCGCCGGGACGAGCGCTGCTCTCTGATTCGAGTACGTTCGACCGCGCCTCACGTGAGCTCGAAGCCCGCACCGAAGACGAGATCCGAGCCTGGCAGGGGTTCGTGTTCGAGCTGGTGGGCCGGGAGGGCGCGTCAAAGCGGACGACTGCGCGACTCGCCTCGCTCGGCGTGAACGGCGCGGGGCTCACGGTGATGCTGGCCGTCTTCGTGCACACAGGCGGGCTGACCGGTGCCGAGGTCCTCGTCGCCGGCGGTACCTCTGCGATCGGTCAGAAGGTGCTCGAGGCGATCTTCGGCGACCAGGCGGTAAGGACGCTCGCCGCCCGTGCCCGAGAGAATCTGCTCGACCGGGCCGAGCAGCTGCTGCGAGCCGACGCGGTGCGTTTCGACGAGTTGCTCGACGCGACTGCACCGGACGCCGAGAGCGTCGCGAGGCTGCACGGGTCGCTCGATGCAGTCCGACGCGCTGCGTGAGCCGCGATCTCGACAGGCGCCTGGCCGCGCTCGCCGAGGCCGCAAGCCTGGCTGAGGGACGCCTCGACGAGGAACCGGTGACGAGCGCGCACGCCGTGGTGGCGAAGGCTGGGGCGCGACTCGGCTTTGGGATCGAGAACACGGTTGTCGCGCTCGCAGGCTCGACCGGCGTCGGGAAGTCGCATCTCTTCAACGCGCTGTCGAGCTCGGAACTCGCGGCGGTCAGTCGTCGCCGACCGACGACGTCGGTCACGCAGGCGGCCGTGTGGGGAGACGGCGCCGATCCGCTTCTCGACTGGCTTGAGATCGTGCGGCGCCACCGGCTCGAGCCCGGTGAGCTCGGAGGCCTGGTGTTGCTCGACCTTCCGGACTTCGACTCGATCGAGCGCCACCACCGCGACGAAGTCGATCGGGTCGTGGCGCTCGCGGATCTCGTCATGTGGGTCGTTGAACCGCAGAAATACGCCGACGCTGCGCTACACGACCGCTACCTGCGCCCGCTCGCGTCGCACGCCGCTGCGATGGCGGTCGCTCTTAATCAGTCGGATCTGCTGTCGCCCGCGGAAATCTCGGCCTGGCGCGACGACATGGCACGCCTCCTGGCCGAAGGTGGCCTGCGCAAGGTCCCAATACTGGTCGTCTCCGCTCGTACGGGGATGGGCCTCGAAGAGATGCGGCAGTTGCTCCGCGAGCGCGTTGCCACTCGCCGCACTGCGGTCGAGCGTCTCGAGGCTGACGTTGTGGTTGCTGCGGAGGCTTTGGCGAGAGCGAGCGGGAACGGGACGCCCGCCGGCGTCCGCAGCGACGACCGAACTCGCCTGCTCGCCGCGCTCGAGGACGCAGCGGGCGTTCCCAGCGTCGTCCGTGCCGTCGGCGCGGCACACAGGCGTCGCGGCGCGCTTACGACAGGCTGGCCGTTCGTGCGATGGATCCGGCGATTTCGGCCCGACCCGCTGCGCCGGCTGCGACTTCCGGAGACCCCGCAGCCTTCCGTGCGGACGTCTCGCCCGG
>JACCTU010000139.1 GCA_013812235.1 Actinomycetota bacterium
GGTCTTGAGCGGAATTCTCTTCGTGTCGAGCGACTCCCAGGTGCTTGTCAACGACGGCAGCGGGCACTTCTCGGTTTTTGCCGGGGCGCTCCCGCCGCGCCCGTGGAACAACACCGCCACCGGGCTAGACATCCGCGCTGCCGATCTCGACCAGGACGGCTACCAGGATCTTGCGATCTCCTACACGCGGACCGAGCCGGCGTACAGTGGCCGTTGGATCCAGATCCTGATCAACAACGGCAACGGCACATTCCGCGACGAAACGGTCGGCCGGCTTCCGCAGAGCGACAACCAGGGGCTGTGGGCGACCCAGACGAGTTTCAACGACCTGACCGGCGACGGCCATCTCGACCTGATCGTCGAGCTCCACGAAGGCGCGAAGGAGCCCGCTCCGTTCTACCTCAACGACGGCGGCGGTCGCTTCACGCCGCTGCCGACCGGGTACGGGAACACAAGCAACAACGACTTCGCTCTCGTCGACGCCAGGGGCGACGGTCATCGCGACTTCTTCACGAGCGACGACTACGCGTTCCCTCGGATCGACCACTATGTGGTGCGCGAGGCCGATGCGCCGCGCCTTCCCGGCAGACCCCACGGGGTGCGGGTTACACGAGAAGCGACGAGCGGACGCCCGGTCGTCAGCTGGCCCTACGTCTGGGGCGCCGCGCGCTACGAGGTCTGGCGCTCCACGACGGCGGGTAACCCCGGCCAAAGGATCGCGACTACGCGTCTGATGCGCTCCGTCGATGCGACAGCGTCGCCCAGCATGGTCTACCAATACTCGATCCGCGCCCTGAACGGGTCGGGTGGAAGCAGATTCAGCGAGCCGGCAGCGACCCCAGCCCGCTGAGCCGGCATCGAACCGCCCGCTACGGATCGGCCACACAACACGCTTCACGTTCGTGCCGTCCGCGTCCATGTCGAAACTCGACCTCTACTCCGTGGCGACGGCGCGTCCGTTCGCCGCGCGGAGCAGCTCCCGCCGCCCCCCGCTCGCTCCGGCTGTTCTCGGGGCGCGCAGCAGCTTCGCCTGATGAGACTCCACGCGGCCGGTCGGTCGCAACGGCACCCGGTTAGACTCCTCCCGCGATGAGCGTCGATCAGCTCCCGGCCGAGGAAGCAGCTCCGTCCCGGCGCTACGACGGCGTCCTCCGCTACTACGAGCTCGCGAAGCGGGCCGAGTGGAAGGTCGGCGACCTGCAGTGGGGCGAGATCCCACCCATCCCCGAGGCGCGCGGCTCTGCCGAGAAGCTCGCGCGCAGACGCGACGTCTGGCGCTCGGTGATCACGCAGCAGCTGCAGGCGGACGCGTTCGCGGTCGAGATGGCGGCGCAGCTCTTCCAGCTCGCGCCGCACCACGAGGCGAAGCTCTACTACTCGACCATGGTTCAGGACGAGTCGCGGCACGTCGAGGCGTGGCTGAAGCTCGTCGAGCAGGCGGGGGGGACCGCCGAGCAGGACCCGCACCTCGACGCTCTCGCGCGCATGTTCCTCGACCTGGACACGCTCGAGGAGAAGGTGTTCCTGATGCAGGTCTTCTTCGAGCGGCTGATTATCCCGCGGTTTCGGCTGATCGCACGCTCATCGCGGGGCACTGTCCTCGAGGATCTCTGCAACCGGTTGACGATCGACGACGGGATCCATCACGGCGCAGGAATGGCATATGAACGCGTGCTGCTCGAGGATGCCGATCGAAAGACGAAACAGCAGCTGATCACTGTGGCGAACCAGATGATGCCGATCTTCGTCCAGCATGCTCTCTGGCGTCCGCAGGTGCGGGCGCGGATCGCCGCGGCGATGGAGTCTCGTGACGCGCAGCGGCTCCGCGAGGATCTCGACGACGGGATCAGGCTCGCGTCGTTGCTCGGGCTCGACGTCAGCGAGCTGCGACTTCCGGTTTAGCCGACGTTTCCAACCCGGACGCGGCGGGGATGAGCCGCCCATGACCCTCGGAGTCTCACTTCTTCTCGTCGCCGTCGGCGCGATCCTGATCTGGGGCGTGACCGGCGAGGCATCCGGGATCGACGTCGACGCGATCGGCGTGATCCTCATCGTCGTCGGGATCATCGGCTTCATCCTCTCGCTCGTCTTCTGGGACCGCTGGGGTGCAGGCATGCCTTGGGGGGCGCGTCGCGTCACGCGCGTCGAGGGCGCGCCGGTGCGGCGCACCGTCGCAGCACCGGCCCGGACGACCGTCGTCGAGGAGGAGGTCGACGAGTACCCTGCCGGCCCGCCGCCCGGCGCACCGCCGCCTCCCTAGGAGGCGTCGTCCGGCCCCGCTACGCTTCGGCCCGTGCGGTTTCTGAAGTCAGAGCTCGAGCGCGAGCAGCTCGCGCAGAGCGAGGAGCAGCGCGCGCGCCGGGACCTCGACCCTGAGCGGCGCTGGGAGTACACGGTGCTCCGCCTTGGTCCGAAGGCGCGTGCCGAGGGCCCGCTGAACGAGCTCGGTGCGAAGGGCTGGCAGCT
This sequence comes from Actinomycetota bacterium, assembly GCA_013812235.1. Taxonomy (GTDB): domain Bacteria; phylum Actinomycetota; class Thermoleophilia; order Gaiellales; family Gaiellaceae; genus JACCTU01. The sequence goes on from JACCTU010000139.1 coordinate 2,467, forward strand.
CGTTCAGGTAATCGAGGTGGACGGCCACCTCGCGTTCTACCTGGAGCGCGAGCTCGTTCCCGCCGACGCCGACACGCTGACTGGTTCGTCGCAAGGCGACTGACCCTCGCAGCAGCCGAGCTTGAAGCGGCAGCTGGGGCATTGCCAGGTGCCGTGTCGCCACTCCATCTTCGCGCTGCAGCGAAGGCACTTCTCCGCGTCGGCCACAGAGCGAGCGTAGAGAGCGACCCGGCTACCATGGTCTGCCGCGGCGCCGTGGCCGAGTGGTTAGGCAGAGGCCTGCAAAGCCTCGTACAGCGGTTCGAATCCGCTCGGCGCCTTCGCCTCCCGCAAAAGCGCCCGTCCTCGGGGCTACGCTCGTGTGCGGTGAGAATTGTGGTGACTGGCGGGAGCGGCAAGGCCGGCAGGGCGGTCGTACGGGACCTCCTCGAACACGGCCACGAGGTGCTGAACGTCGACCGCGTGCCGTCCGCCGACTCGAACTCACCGGACTCGCCGGCGCCCTTCCTGCCTGCCGATCTGACGGACTTCGGCCAGACGCTCGAAGCCTTGAGTGGTGCCGAGCTGATGCCGGGCGTCCAGGCGGTCGTTCACCTCGCGGCGCTGCCCTCACCGGTCGTCGCGACGCCGGACGTGGTGTTTCGCACCAACATCACGAGCACGCACACGGTCTTCTCAGCCGCGGCGCGACTCGGTCTCGAGCGCGTGGTGTGGGCATCGAGCGAAACGACTCTCGGATTGCCGTTCGACCGTCCGCCCGACTATGCGCCGGTCGACGAGCAACACGAGCTGCGGCCCGAATCGTCGTATGCGCTGTCGAAGGTTCTCGGAGAGGAGATGGCCCGCCAGTTCAGCCGCTGGAGCGGGATCCCTTTCATAGCGCTTCGGTTCTCGAACATCATGGTGCGCTCCGACTACGAGCGGTTCGCGACGTTCTGGGACGACCCGCTGACACGGAAATGGAACCTCTGGAGCTATGTCGACGAGAGCCACGTCGCGCAGAGCGTGCGGCGCTCGTTGGAAGCCGACGTTCGAGGGGCTGACGCCTTCATCATCGCGGCTGCCGACACGGTCATGCAGCGGCCGAGCCGAGACCTGATGGCCGAGGTCTTCCCCGGTGTGCAGGTTGCGGACCGCGTCGCCGAATACGGCACGCTGCTCGACATCGAGAAGGCCCGCCGTGTGCTCGGTTACGCACCGGAGTTCACGTGGAGAGAGCTCTGAGCTCTGGCTCGGGGCGCGCCTGCTCCGCCGCGGCTTTCACGCCTTCCCCCCAAGACGGATACACGTGGTGCGAGCGGGCGAGGTCGTCGACCGTCAGCCCGAGCCGTAGAGCGACCGAAAGACCCTGCACGATGTCGCTCGCGCCCCGGCTGACGACGTGGATGCCGAGCACGCGGCGGGTCTCGCGCGCGTAGACGAGCTTGTAGAGACCGTAGCGCTCCACGACGTACTGGGAGCGCGTGACGTTCGCGAGCGGATGGATCGCGGTCGCGACGTCGAGTCCCTGCTCGCGCGCCTCGTGCTCGGTCAAGCCGACCGCGCCGAGCTCCGGGTCGGTGAAGATCGCGGTGGGAAGCACCGTGTAGTCCGCCGCGTTCCCGTTCGGGGCGAACATGTCCTCGACGGCGATGCGCGCCTGGTACTGCGCGATCGGCGTGAACTGCGCCAGGCCGGTCACGTCGCCTGCGGCCCAGATCCCGTCAACGGTCGTGCGCAGGCGCTCGTTGACCTCGATCCCACCGCGATGCATGCGCACGCCGATCCCGTCGAGCCGGAGCTCCTCGACGTTCGGGACCCGCCCTGAGGCGAGCAGCACCCGCTCGGCGTCGATGCTGCGACCGTCCGAGAGAGTCGCCGCTCGACCCTCGAAGCGCTCGACGGTCGTCTCCGTCCGGACGTCGATCCCCTCCTCCTTGAGCGCTGCCTCGAGCTGCGCCGTCGCGTCCGCGTCCGAGCGCGGCGAGAGCCGTGGGGCCCCCTGAACGAGCGTGACCTGCGAGCCGAAGCGCGCGAACACCTGCGCGAACTCGAGCCCGACGGGACCGCCGCCGAGCACGAGCAGCGTCACCGGGAGCTGCTCGAGGTCGAGCGCGGTCACGTGGTCGATCCAGTCGAGCTCGTCGAGCCCGGGGACCGGCGGGACGGCCGTCCGCGAACCGGTCGCGATCAAGATCCGTTCGCCGACGAGCGCGTGGCCCTCAACGCGGATCGTCCGAGGGTCGACGAACGCTGCCACGCCCTCGAAGGTGTCGAAGCCACGCCCCCGCAACTCCTGGACCCACTTCTCGGGTGGCTTGCGCAATGTCTCCTTCCACGCGTGGACGCGCGCGAGGTCGGCGCGCTCCGGCGCGGCGGGCAGGCCGAGCTTCCCGCCCAGCGTCCGGAGGTCGCGGTGCAGCTCGGCCGCGACGAGGTAGGCCTTCGTCGGCTTGCAAGCGACGTTCGGGCAGGAGCCGCCCCAGAGCTTGCGCTCGACGAGCGCAACCCGCGCTCCGTACTCTTCGGCCGCCTTGTTGGCGGCGTCGCGCGCAGCGGACCCTGCCCCGATCACGATCAGGTCGTAGGGCTTCATAGGTCCGTACGCTAGCCCGCGGGCGCGGACTCGATCGGCGACGGGCAGCGCCAGTACTCCACGTCTGCCGCCAGACCGACCGACTCGCACGACTACCGCTTCAGGTTGGGTCGTCCCTCGAGCCTGCCGGGGCGGCACGCCTCCCACTGCCCAGCCTGGCCATAGGGGGCGGTCACTGCCGTGCACGAAGCGATCAGGCCGTGTCGCGGAGCGCGCGGCCGTCCTTCATCGTCACCATCAGGCGACGGCGAGCACGACAATGGCTGCGGCTCTGAACATCTGCTGGCTCCGATCGCGTCGTCATCGGCAGATCGGACAACGCGGATGCCACCGAAATAGTGGGAGTGGGCTTAGCCGCCCAGGCGTTGACTCCAGGCCTCACCGGCGGCGCGTCCCTCGGGCGTCTGCAAGAAGTGCTCGAGCGAGACGTGCAGGAGCGCGCAGCGCGCCTCAGCCAAGATCTCGTCGCCTTCGCGCAGGTCGCCGTCGACGTGGATGCGACGGCCGCGCGAGCTCGTCACGCGGGCGGCCACGACGAGCTCGCGGTTGATGTGCACGGGGCGCCGAAAGCGCACAAAGATGCGTGCCGTCACCGTCGGGAAGCGATGCCAGGTCGCGACCAGCCCGCAGGCTTCGTCGAGCGCAGCCGAGACGAGGCCGCCGTGCACGAGCCCCGGCCCGCCCTGGTGGCGCTCGTCGAACGAGAACCGCGCCTCGTAGGACATGGCGCCTTCGACATCCGGCGTTGGGAGATGGATGCCTTGTGGATTGTCCCCGCAGCCCCAGCAGGCCGGGTCGTGGTGCGGCGGGATCTTCAGCGCAGCCCACCGCGCTCGTGGTGCGCACGGAAAAAGTTCTCCGAGCCGGCGGTGGCCATCGCTGCCGACGCACTGATCTCGAGCGCCAGCGTCGCAGCGGCGACGACTTGCGCGAAGCGGTAGACCTTGCCGGCGCCCGCGCAGCCCAGCGACGCGAGCCACGAGCGAGCGTACGGAAGCGTCGTACCTCCACCGACCGTCGCGACCTCCAGGCCGGGGACCCGGATCGAGACGTTCAGGCCGCCATCGACGCGCCGGCAGACGCCGTGCGCCATCGAGCTCGTCCCGATCATCCCCAGGTCCTGCCCCGTCGCGGCGAAGATCGCGGCGATTGCCGACGCCGGCGTGAACGCCACCGACTGCATGCCGGACGCGACGGCTCCGTGCGTGCCCGCCCACGCGAGGTCGAGCAGGTCGTCGATCGTCGTCCGCAGCACACGACGCACGGCGTCGTCGGTGAGCGTCGCCTCGGCGATCACCGTCTTGCCGTGACCCTCCTGGAAGTACTGGTACGACGGCTTCTTGTCGCCGCCCATGTTCGCCTCGAGGACCGAGCGCTCGATCGGGACGGGTGAGCGCTCGCGCACGTAGCCCATGTTCAGCAGGTACGAGTTGCGCGTCATCATGTTCGCGCCGACCGCGTCGCCCGTCGTCCAGCGCCAGAGGACGTGGCACATCGGCCCGACCACATGTGTCCGGACCTCCCGGAGCTTCGCCCAGCTCGAGCGGGAGGGGTCGTCGACCGCCTCGAGCCAGTCGCGCAGCGCGGGCAACTCCGCCTCGACCCAGCGGGCGAGCCCGACGGCGTCTCCGACCGACTTGCAGATGAAGCAGCTTGCTCGTGTGATCCGGTCAGCGAGCACGTACGTTCGGAAGCCGCCCGACTCCGTCACCGCCCGCGCGCCGCGGTACAGCGACGCAGAGAGCCCGCCCTCGGTGTGCGCCAGCGGGACATACACTGTCTCCGTCGTGCGGTCGCGCTCCTCGACGACGCCGTCGGGCTCTCGCAGCGCGTAGTCGCCCAGGGACACGGTCAGTGGTCCGATGACCGACACGGGCACGACCGCAACACCGGTGAGTGCCTCGTTCGCCTGCGACCACGGCTCGAGGTCGTCCCAGAGCACCTCACCTTCCGAGGTGAGGTCGCGCACGATCTTCTGCCGGGCGCGGATGGAGTCCGGGTCGTTCTTTCGCGGCCAGCGCCGGAGCTCCATCGGCGTCACGCTATAGCCTCAGGCGCCGTGGCAGCCACGCTCATGGACGGCAAGGCGCTCGCCGAGAAGGTGCGCGGCGAGGTCGCGAAGGACGTCGAGGAGCTCGGCTCACTCGGCCTCGCCACGATCCTGGTCGGCGACGACCCGGCCTCGGACGTCTACGTCAGCCTCAAGCACAAGGACGCGAACGAGGTCGGCATGCGGCTGATCGACAAGCGGCTCCCCGCAAACACTCCCGAGGACGACGTCCTCGCGCTCGTCGAGGAGCTGAACGCGGACGACGGGGTCGACGGCCTGCTGGTGCAAACGCCGCTGCCGGACCACCTGGACGAGTTCACGATCCTCTCCTCGGTGCGGCCGGAGAAGGACGTGGACGGGCTGACGCCGCAGAACGCCGGGTTGCTCTACCTGGGCCGCAACGGCCACGTGGGCGCGACGCCGCTCGGCGTGATGCGCCTCCTGACCGAGTACCGCGTCCCGACCGCAGGTGCGCGCGCCGTCGTCGTCGGTCGCAGCCCGATCGTCGGGAAGCCGATGGCGCTGCTTCTCCTGCAGGCGAACGCGACCGTCACCGTCTGTCACTCGCGCACGGACGACCTCGCACGGCACACGCTGGACGCCGACATCCTCGTCGCCGCCGTCGGCGTCCCGGGCCTGATCACCGGGGACATGGTGAAGGCCGGCTCGACCGTGATCGACGTCGGGATCACGCGCACCGACGCGGGTCTCGTCGGCGACGTCGACCAAAGCGTCGCGGAGCTCGCCGCGTACGTCACGCCGGTGCCCGGCGGCGTCGGGCCGATGACCCGGGCCATGCTCCTGGCGAGCACCGTGAAGGCCGCCAGGTACCGCCGTGGCCTCTTGCCGTTTCCTTAGGAACCGCTTTGGCAATGGAGCGCTGTGCCGCCGAACCACGCTGGGCGGCGCGATACGGCGTCCTCAGTCGCCCCCGTATCTATTCGATACGAGGGCTCCCTGCGTCCTTGCCTGGCACCACCCAGCGCGCCCCGGCGACGAGGCACCATCGCCAAAGCGGTTCCAAGCAGTGCTATCGTTCGGCTCGCTTAGTAAGGGTCGGCGGCTCGGTGCCCGGGCCGTCGCTTGTCTGTAAGGAGGAAGTAGTTGGCTCAGGGCACCGTCAAGTGGTTCTCGAACGAAAAGGGTTACGGGTTCATCGAGCGTGAGGGTGGCGAGGACGTCTTCGTGCACTTCTCCGCGATCACGATGGACGGCTACAAGTCCCTCACCGAGGGGCAGAAGGTGGAGTTCGAGGTCGTGCAGGGCCCGAAGGGCGCTCAGGCCGCGAACGTCACCGCAGCCGCTTCGTAGCACTTCCGGAACCACGCTAGTCGCCGACGGCCCCGGAAGGGGCCGTTGGTCTTTTCTGGGAGGATTTTCCGAATGGCGATCACGAGAGAGCAGGTCTTGCACGTCGCGAAGCTCGCGCACCTCGACCTCACCGTCGAGGAGGTCGACCGGTTCCGCGAGCAGCTGTCCGCGATCCTCGACGCCGTCTCGAAGGTCTCGGAGCTCGATCTCGCAGACGTGCCGCCGACGTCGCACCCGCTCGAGCTGGTGAACGTCTGGCGCGATGACGAGCCGAGCCCGTCGCTGCCGCTCGACGACGTGTTTGCGAACGCGCCAGAGCGCGACGGCGACTTCTTCCGCGTACCGCCGACCGGCGAGGTGCGCGAACCTTGAGAGCTCGACTCACGATGAGACGCTGTGCCGTCGGGCCGCGCTGGGCGGCGCGATGCCGCGTCCTCAGTCGCGCCCGTATCGCTGAGGATACGAGCGCTCCCTGCGTCCTTGCCTCGCACCACCCATCGCACCCCGACGACGAGGCCTCATCATGAGTCGAGCTCCTATCGACACGCTGCGCCTCACGGCCGAGGAGGCGCTGGGCCTGCTCGAGCGCAAGGAGGTCTCGGCACGCGAGCTCTGGGACGCGTACCGGGCGGCGATCGACGCGCGTGACGAGGAGCTGCATTGCTTCCTCACGCACGTCGACGAGCCCAACGGGGAGGGCGTGCCGATCGCGCTGAAGGACGTGATCGGGACCAAGGGAATCGAGACGACGGCGGGCTCCAAGATCCTAAAGGGGTTCGTGCCCGTCTACGACTCGACCGTCGCGCGCCGGTGCAAGGACGCAGGGCTTGCCACGCTCGGCAAGACGAACACCGACGAGTTCGCGATGGGCTCGTCGACGGAGAACTCTGCGTTCGGTCCGTCGCGGAACCCGTGGGACCCGTCACGCGTGCCCGGGGGCTCGGGCGGTGGCTCGGCGGCGGCGGTCGCGGGCGGTCTCGCGCCGTGGGCGCTCGGCTCCGACACGGGCGGCTCGATCAAGCAGCCGGCCGCGCTTTGCGGCATCGTCGGGCTGCGGCCGACGTACGGCACCGTGTCGCGTTACGGGATCGTCGCGTTTGCGTCGTCGCTCGACCAGGTCGGGCCGACGACGAAGACGGTGCGCGACTGCGCGCTCCTCTACCGGATCATCGCGGGCCGCGACCCGAACGACTCGACGACCGCGGACGTTCCGGCGGTCGAGCTCCCCGAGCGTGAGGACCTGAAGGGCGTTCGCGTCGGCGTGCCGCGCCAGATGGTCGAGGCGGAGGGGATCGAGCCGGGGGTGCGCGACGCGTTCGAGCGCACGCTCGAGCTCGCCCGCGAGCTCGGCGCGGAGGTGGGGGAGTGCGAGCTACCGCTCTCCGTCGAGTACGGCCTCCCCTGCTACTACCTCGTCGCCCCGGCGGAGGCGTCGTCCAACCTTTCGCGCTACGACGGTGTCCGCTACGGGCTCCGCGCTCCCGACGCCGGTTACCACGAGATGGTCATGCGAACGCGCGACGAGGGCTTCGGCGACGAGCCGAAGCGGCGAATCATGCTCGGCACCTACGCGCTGTCGGCGGGCTACTACGAGGCGTACTACGGCCAGGCGCAGAAGGTGCGCACGGTGATCCGGCGCGAGCACGCGGACGCGTTCGAGCGCTTCGACGTCCTCGTCTCTCCGACGTCGCCGACGGTCGCCTTCGAGCTCGGGGCGAAGACGCAGGACCCGCTCGCGATGTACGCGAACGACCTGCTGACGATTCCCTCGTGCATGGCGGGGCTGCCCGGGTTAAACGTGCCTTGTGGTCTCTCGGAAGGCCTGCCGGTTGGTCTGCAACTGATCGGGCCGCAGTTCGCCGAGAACACCCTCTTCGCCGTCGGTCACGCGCTCGAGCGCGCGATCGGGTTCGACTACGTACCGAAGCGCCTGCGATGACCGAGTGGGAGCCGGTGATCGGGCTCGAGATCCACGTGCACCTGAAGACGCGGACGAAGATGTTCTGCGCGTGCGAGGTCGTGTACTCCGATCCGCCGAACTCGCACACGTGCCCGGTCTGCCTCGCGCACCCCGGAGCGCTGCCGGTGCCGAACCTGCTCGCGATCGAGCACACGGTGAAGCTTGGGCTGGCGCTCGGGTGCGAGATCGCGACGCGCGCGCTCTTCCACCGCAAGAACTACTTCTACCCGGACAATCCCAAGGGGTACCAGATCTCGCAGTACGACGTCCCCCTTTGCGGCCGTGGTGTCTTCGTGGTGCCGAAGCCCGGCGGTGACCAGCAGGTCGGGATCACGCGCGCGCACCTCGAGGAGGACGCGGCGAAGAACGTGCACATCGGAGGGGCCGGCGGGCGGATCGGCGGCTCGGCGCACACGAACGTCGACTTCAACCGCGGCGGCACGCCGCTGCTGGAGATTGTCACGGAGCCCGACCTCCGGTCGGCCGACGACGCGAAGCGCTTCCTCCAGCTGCTGCGGCAGACGATCGTCGAGCTCGGCATCTCCGACGCGGAGATGGAGAAAGGCACGCTGCGGGCCGACGCGAACGTCTCCGTCCGGAAGCGAGGAGAGGCGGGCTACCGCACGCGCACCGAGCTCAAGAACATGAACTCGTTCAACTTCATCGCCCGCGGGATGCAGGCGGAGATCGAACGGCAGATCGGAGTTTGGGAGGCGGGGGGCGAGGTCGTGCAGCAGACGTTCGACTTCGACGCGGCCAGCGGGGCGTTGACACCGCGCCGCTCGAAGGAAGAGGCCGAGGACTACCGCTACTTCCCGGAGCCAGACCTCGTTCCCGTCGAGCCGGGCGACCAGCTCGTCGAACGCGCACGCGCCGCGGTTCCGGAGCTGCCCGGCACGAGGCTGCGCCGACTCGAGGCCGAGCTCGACTTCGACCTCGCCGAGGGGCTCGTCACGAGCGGTCGTGACCGTCTCTACGCGCGCACGCCGGGCGACCGGCGCGCCGTCGCCAACGTGCTGATGAACGAGCTCGCCGGCAAAGGGATCGACCCCGAGGCGGTCGACGGCGACGAGCTCGGCAAGCTCGTCGGGGCCCGCGCGAGCCTCCCGCGTCCGGTCTTCGCCGAGGCGATCGCACGCAGCGGCGACGAGGGGTTCCGCGCGGAGCCGTACCTCGCCGAGGTCGCGGTGACCGACGTGGGCGAGCTCGGCCCGCTGATCGACACGATCCTGGCCGCGAATCCCGGCCAGGTCGCAGCATTCCGCGGCGGCAAGGACGGTCTGCTTGGGTTCTTCGTCGGCCAGGTGATGAAGGAGACGGGCGGCAAGGCCGACCCTCGCGCGGTGAACGAGCTGCTGCGCGCGAAGCTCGCGGGCTAGCGGGCGGCCCAGGGGCCGACGCCGCCGATTCGCTCGACCGTCGTGCGCAGCACGAACCCAGGCGGCGGGTCCGGCATCGGCGGAAAGCGCACGTCGGGACCGAGGTAGACGTGCGCGAGGCGCTGCAGCAGCTCGGCCGCACCTCCTTGCTCGATCCGCGAGCTCCCGTGGACGATCAGGTACTGCTTGAGCCCGGGCGGCTGCACGACGGTGCCCTCGATCGACAGCGCAACGCGTGGATCGCGTTCGACGTTCCGCAGCTTCTGCTGCCAGGGCAGGTGCCCGGAGACGATCTCGTCGCCGTCGAGGCCGACCCAGATGCACGACACCTGCGGGCTGCCGTCGGCGTTCGAGGTGACGAGGTGCGCGAGCGCGTCGGACTCGAGCAGCTCACGCGCGCTCGCCGGCAGTTTCACGTCAGCGAGAGCGGGACGCCGGAGGCGCCGCCGCGGCAACCTGCCGCTTCTCGCGCTCCTTCTTCTTGCGCCGGCGGTCGTTCGCCCAGCGCCGTCTCGGCCGTGATCCGCGTCCCACGAGACGGAGCCTATCTACGATCCCGCCGGCGTACGACCTGCTCGTCGTGTTCCACGTCGTCACCGGGTCCGTCTGGGTAGGCGGTGTCGTGGCTCTCACGTTCGTGGCCGTGCCCGTCGCGCAGCGGCAGACGGGCGCCCACTTCGCGGCGAGCTGCTTCGCGACTTCGGCCGTCGCTGGCGGCCGATCGGGTGGGGAGCGCTCGCGCTCGCGATCGCGACGGGGAGCCCGGTCGCAGAGCACTGGAACGCCTTCGACCGTGAGGTGCTCTTCGACACCCGCTTCGGCCGGGGCTGCTGCTCGTGAAGGCCGGCCTGGTTGCGCTCCTGATCGTGCTCTCGGTAGCGCACAGCCGGCTGGGAGGCGTCCTGACCCGTCAGATCCGCGAAGGGCGGGATCAGTCCGCCCGCCGCCCCCTCGTTCTGATCGGGCGCGCCAGCTCGCCACGACGCTCGCGATCCCGGTCGTGGCCGTGCTCCTCACGAGGTAGGAGAACCGCTGGGAGGAGCGAACCTTCCCCGGCCCCATGCGTCTAGGAGCGTTCATTGCGCCGCCGCTCCTCGCACTCGCTTTCGCGGCCCCAGCGGCCGGAGCGGCGGCTGACGCGCGCATCGCCGCGCTGCAGGTCGCCCTGCGCGCGAACGGCGTCTATGACGGCGCGGTCGACGGGCTCAGCGGGCCTCAGACCGAGCACGCTGTCCGAGCGGTCCAGGTGCGCGCCAAGATCATGGTCGACGGGGTCGTCGGGTCCGAGACGCGGAAGGCGCTCGGGAAGCTCGGTCGCCCCGGCCTGGGTACGCGGACGCTCGAAATCGGGATGCAAGGCTGGGACGTCGCGTCGCTGCAGTTCCGGCTCGCCTTGCGAGGCTTCCCGTCCGGCACGTTCGACGGCGACTTCGGTGCGCACACCGACGCAGCCGTCCGTCGCTTCCAGGAGTGGGTCGGGCTCGAGCAGGACGGCGTCGCCGGACCGGCGACCACGCGTGCGCTCGCGCGCCCGCCTGCGACCTCGCCCGTCAGGTTGTCGCCGCCGCTCTACGTCCCGTACACCGACGTCTTCGGACCGCGTGGCTCGCGCATGCACACGGGCATCGACTTCCCCGCGCCGACGGGAACGCCGGTTCTCGCCGCGCGCGCGGGCGTCGTCACGGTCACACGCTGGCTCGACGGCTACGGCAACACCGTCGCTCTCAAGCACAAGCTCGGTGCAAGCAGCGTGTACGCGCACCTGTCCGCGATTCTGGTGAAGCCCGGCGAGCACGTCGCCGTGGGACACCCAATCGGGCGCGTCGGCGCGACCGGCATCGCGACCGGACCGCACCTGCACTTCGAGCTCCGTGTGCGCGGCGCGGCGGTCGACCCGCTGTCGGTGTTTCGCTGAGCGGCGTCAGCCACTCGAGCGCAGGGTGTCGTCGATCAACAGGAACGGCACTCGCCTTGACGGCCGGGACTTGGCGCAGATTATGTCGTTCTCGTTCCGGTCGGAAGCGAACCCTGGGGTTACGAGGATGCCAGCTCGAGCGCTCGTTCGCAGTAGGCGAGCGCCTCCTGCAGCTCACCCGCCTTCATCAGCTTCTCAGCGAGGTTGACGTAGACGGTCGCGCGGCCCGACCCGTGACGCACGCGCTCGAACTCCTCGATCGCGCGACGGTCGCACGCAATCGCATCTTCGAGCGCGCCGCGGTGCATGTGGGCCAGGCCGAGGTTGACGAGACAGCCGCCGATCTCCTCCACGCTGCCGACGCG
>JACCTU010000146.1 GCA_013812235.1 Actinomycetota bacterium
AAGCGGGCGAGCTGCGCCCGGAGCTCGATGCGCGGCTTGCGAGCGTCGTCTTCTACGGCGCGATCGAGGAGATCCTCACCGGCTGGGTGCTCGAGCTGCTGCCGGACGGCGACGAGGATGTCGCACGCGCCGAGCTGACCGTTGTCGAGATTCTCGCCGGCGGGCTAACGGCAGGCGGGCTCTGACGAGCGCTGCAGGGCGAAGGCCCAGAGCAGATCGTCCTTGAAGTAGAACGCGCTCGTGACCGCACCGCGCCGCTGCACCATCACCGAGTAGTGCCCACACTCGAAGCGCGGCATCGTTCCGTACACGCCGTTCACGCTGAGCGGCGTGTCGCCGAGCCGGACGCCTTTGTCGGTTCGCCAACCGGTGGGCACCCAGAGCGTGTAGAGCGCGACGGCCCTGCCCCGCTCGAACTCGGCTCCCGTCCCCACCTGGTTGAACTTGCCGTAGGTGAAGTAGAGCGTCCGGTGCCGGCAGCCGCGGCACACGCCGACGTGCGGGCTCCACGCTGCGCGCACCTGTGCCTCCGTCGCGCCGAGCCGCACCCCGGCCAGGCTCCTGCCGGGCACGAAGACCCCGGCCTGCGGCAGGGCGAGCACGAACGAAAGGACGGCGGCGAGCACGACCGGCAATGTAAAACACGGCGGTGAGCGACTACGAGCGCCTCGCAGGCCTCGAGCTCCTCGTCGACGCCGTCGGGCTGGAGCGCGGCGAGCTCGCCGTCTCGAGCGGGTTCAAGCGGGTGACGACGACGGTGCAAGTGTCCGGCGGCGGACTGACCGGCGAAGGCGAGGACGTCACGTACGAGGCAGCCCACCACGAGGGGTTCTCACCGCCCGATCTTTCCGGCACGTGGATTTTCGACGACCTCTCGCAGCGGCTGGACTCGCTCGACCTCGCGGGCTACCGGCGCTGGGCGTTCGAGAGCGCCGCGCTCGACCTCGCGCTGCGCCAGCGCGGCACGTCGCTCGGGGAAGCAGTCGACCGCGCCTACCGCCCCGTCCGCTTCGTCGTCTCGACTCGCGAGGACATCGAGCGATACCTCGCCGTGCAGCCGACGCTCGAGTTCAAGGTCGACCCGACGAGCGAGTGGTCGCGTGCCTTGATCGACGAGCTCGCCGCGACCGGCCGGATCCGGGTCACCGACCTCAAGGGCTACTACCGCGGCACCGTCGTCGACCAACCGGCCGACCCGCGGCTGTACCGCGACGTGGTGGAGGGCTTCCCGGACGCGGTGATCGAGGACGCTGCCTTTACCGACGAGACACGGCCGATCCTCGTAGGCGCGACCGAGCGGCTGAGCTTCGACGCGCCGATCCACTCGGTCGAGGACGTGCAGGCGCTCGAGCTCGAGCCGCGCTGGCTGAACATCAAGCCCTCGCGCTTCGGCAGCGTGCGACGGCTGCTCGACACGATCGCCTACGCGGAAGAGCACCGCATCACGCTCTACGGCGGCGGTCAGTTCGAGCTCGGCATCGGGCGCTCTCACATCCAGGCAGTCGCGAGCGTGTACTACGCGGACTCCGCGAACGACGTCGCACCGAGCCTCTACAACGAACCGCAGCTCCCGGACGACGCGCCCGCCAGCCCGCTCGCTCCGCCGTCAAATCTAAGGGGATTGGCGTTCGCGTGAAGGTCTTCAACCTCTTCGACGGCGACCTCGACAAGCGGCGCGACAGGCCTGGTTTCTCGTGGACCGCGGTAACGGTCGGAGCCGCGATCGGCGGCAAGCTGATCGGCGCGAGCCTCTACGAGCTGGAGCCCGGCGAGAAGTCCTTTCCTACCACTACGAGTACGGCAACGAGGAATGGCTGATCGTCGTCGCGGCACGCCGACGCTTCGCGCGCCCGACGGCGAGCGGGAGCTGCGGCCGGGCGACACGGTCGCGTTCCGCGAAGGCCCCGAGGGAGCCCATCAGGTGCTGAACCGGAGCGACGAGCCGACCCGGGTGCTGACCCCCTCGACGAAGGGCCCCTTCCCCTCGGTGGCCGTCTACCCGGACAGCGACAAGCTTGGCGTCTGGCTCGGGGATGGCGAGTCGGCGATGTTCCGGCGCGGGGACAAGGTCGATTACTGGGAGCGCGAGGGCTGATGCCCTAGGCGCGCAGGGGCCGCGGCCCTATCCTCGGGGCATGGCCGCCTGCAGCCAATGCGGCTCCGAGCTCCCTCCTGACGCCCGCTTCTGCTCGGCGTGCGGGGCGGCGGTCGGCGCGCGCCGCGGAGAGGAGCGGAAGGTCGTAACCGTGCTCTTCGCGGACATCGTCGACTCGACCGCCGACGCGGACGAGCGCGACCCCGAGGACGTGCGCGCGGCGGTGCGGCCACAGGTCGCACGGATGCGCGAGGAGCTCGAGCGCTACGGCGGGACGTTCGAGAAGTACGTCGGCGACGCCGTGATGGCCGTCTTCGGAGCGCCGATCGCACATGAGGACGATCCCGAGCGCGCCGTCCGGGCAGCTCTCGCGATTCGCAACGCGCTCCCGGGCGTCCGCGTCGCGGTCGCGACCGGCGAGGCGGTTGTCTCGTTGGCGGCGTCACCCGGGACGGGTGAGGGGATCGCGACCGGCGACGTCGTCAACACGACGTTCCGGATCGAGGAGGCCGCGTCGGACAACACCGTCCTCGTCGGCGATTCGACGTTCCGCGCGACGCAGTCGGCAATCGAGTACGGCGCGCGCCGCCTGCTCCAGGCGCGTGGCAAGGCGAACCCCATCGCGGTGTACGAGGCCCTGCACGCGCGCGCGGACTTCCGCGCGTCGTACGACGGGCCGCCGCTCGCGCCGCTGATCGGGCGCAGGGAGGAGCTGAGCCTGATCCTCGACACGATCGCGCGGGCGCGGCGCGACCGCACCGTGCAGCTCGTCACGGTCGTCGGCGTCCCTGGCATCGGCAAGAGTCGGCTCGTCTGGGAGCTTCAACAGGCGCTCGGTGACGAGGCCGGGCTCGTCACCTGGCGTCGCGGCCGCTGCCTTCCGTACGGGGACGGGGTCACCTACTGGGCGCTGAGCGAGATGATCAAGGCGCAGGCAGGGGTGCTCGAGAACGACGACGCGCCCACCGCTGAGGCGAAGCTCCGCCGCGCCGTGCGCGACGTCGTCGCCGATCCGCCGGAGGCTGAGTGGGTCGAGAGCCACCTGCGCCCGCTGCTCGGGCTCGAGGCGCCGAAGGGCGAGCGGCGGGAGGAGTCGTCTCCGGCGTGGCGGCGGTTCTTCGAGTCGCTCGCCGAATGGGGGCCACTGGTGCTCGTGTTCGAGGACCTGCACTGGGCGGACGAAGGCCTTCTCGACTTCGTCGACCACCTTGCAGACTGGGCCACCAGCGCGCCGCTCGTGCTGCTGTGCACCGCGCGGCCGGAGCTGCGCGAGCGGCGGCCGACCTGGGGGGCACGCACAAACGCGGCGACGATCGCGCTGCCGCCGTTGAGCGAGTCTGAGACGGGAGCACTCGTCGGCTACCTGCTGCGCCAGGAGCGCGTGCCGGCAGAGCTGCAGCAGGCGCTGCTGCACCGCGCGGACGGGAACCCGCTCTACGCGGAGGAGTTCGTGCGGATGCTCGTCGATCGCGGGTTCCTCTACCGCAACGACGGCGGCTGGAGGCTGCGCGAGGGCGAGTTGCCCTTGCCGGAGTCCGTGCAGGGGATCATCGCGTCGCGGCTCGACGGGCTTCGGCCGCAGGAGAAGGACGTGCTGCGCGACGCGGCGGTCATCGGCCGCCGGTTCTGGCCGGGCGCGGTCGCCGCCGTCGCCGGACAGGCGCGCGAGGAGGTCGAGCCGGTTCTGCGCTCGCTCGACCAGAAAGAGCTCGTGCGGCGGTTGAGCTCCAGCTCGGTCGCGGGCGAGCTGCAGTACTCGTTCCGGCACGCGCTCGTCAGGGACGTCGCGTACGGACAGATCCCGCGTGCCGAACGGGGGCGGCGGCATCTGCTCGCTGCCGGCTGGATCGAGTCACTCGGGCGTCCCGAGGATCACTCCGAGACGATCGCGCACCACTACCTCCGAGCGCTCGAGTACCAGGATGCCGACGCCTTCGCCGATCGTGCGCAGCGTGCGCTTCGAGAGGCCGGCGACCGTGCGTTCGCACTCAACGCACACGGCGCCGCCTGTCGCTACTACGAGGCGGCGGTCGAGTTGACGACGGCCGACGCGGCGGATCGGCCACAGCTGCTCCTGCGTTATGGGACGGCGCTCTTCCGTGCGCGAAACGCCGGCGACGACGTGCTGACCGAGGCGTACGAGGCGCTGCGCGACGAGAAGCAGTTCGACCTCGCGGCAGAGGCGTCGATCTGCCTCGCGGAGCTTCTGCTGACGGCGGGCGAGCGCGACCGCGCGTTCGAACGCCTCGACGAAGCGACCGCGCTCGTTCGGGAGGCGCCCGCTTCGCCGGCGAAGGCGACCGTGCTCGCCAATGTGTCGCGACTCCTGATGATTGCCGACGACTACGAAAGGACGATCGATGTCGGCAGGCAGGCGCTCGCGCTCGCGGAGCAGCTCGAGCTTGACGAGATCCGTGCGCACGCGCTCAACAACATCGGTGTCGCCCGCGTTGCCCTAGGCGATGTGGACGGTGTGTCTGACCTCGAGCGCAGCCTCGAGCTCGCGCTCTCGGTCAACTCGCCCGAGAGCGTCCGCGCCTACCTGAACCTCGGCACGATCGCGGCGAACGAGGGGGACCTGCGGCGCGCGTTCGCGCTCTACGGCGAGGGGCGACGCGTCGCGCAGCGCTTCGGCGACGAGCGCGGGCTCCGCTGGCTCGACGCGGAGCGCCTATACGAGTTCTATTGGACGTCTCGTTGGGACAAGGCGCTCGCGCTCGCCGAGCGGCTGCTCGCGGCGGACGACGGGCCGGCGACGAGCGAGTTCGACGCGCGGCTCGTGCGCGCGTGGATCCGGCTCGCCCGCGGCGACGAGTCGGGCGCACTCGAGGACGTCGACGCGGCGGCGCTGTTCGGCCGCCGCGCACGCGAGGCACAGTTCCTGCTCCCCGCGCTCGCAGCTCGAGCTCGCGTTCTCGCGCATGCCGGGAAGCGCGAGGCTGCCGCCGAGCTCCTCGGCGAGATCTTGCGCGTGTGGAGCGCGGAGGCGCCGTCATACGCGTCGTTCTGGCTCAGTGACGTCGCCGCTGTCGCTGCGGACGTAGGGGCCGACAGCTTCCTCGCCGAGTGCGCGACCCGCGAGGTGTCGACACGCTGGCTCGATGCAGCAGTCGCGTTCGCGAGCGGTCGATACGACGAGTCCGCCACGCTCTACCGTGCGATCGGTAGCGCCCCCGACGAGGCGCATGCTCGAGCGACGGCGGCGCCGAGCGAGGCGCAGGAGCAGGAACAGACCTGATGGGGGGCGCCGTTGCCGGCGCCCCCCATCGACTCAGGTTTAGCCGTCTCCTCTGATCTCCTCGCGCGGAGTATCCAGGCGTCCGTACTTCCGTGCCTTCAAACCATCCTTCAGCGCGTTCTTCGCGTTGTCCTGATGGTCGAAGAACGCGATCACGAGCTTGCTCGGCCTGTCGTCTACGTCCCCGCCCCCGTCGTCCGGATCCGGCAGCATCCGCCAGATTCCAAAGAGATCGCCGTCGTTCGACTCGACGATCTCGATTGTTCGATCGCGCCAGGCATTGGGGTCCCCCGCAAGATCCCGCCAATCCGGATCGGTTCCTGCGTCAACGATTCCGTACCAGTGTGGCATCGCGCCTCCTCGTCACGTGCGGGTCGCGACGATCATCCGACACCGCGCCGGGTGATGCAAGCGCGCTAGAGGTCTTGGTGTTCGATCTCGCCGGTGTCGAAGAGCCGACGCACCTTGTCGACGCCGAGACTCACGAGCACCTCGTTAACCTTCTTTGGGCTCATCTCGCCGCTTGCGATCACCATCGCCTCGCGGGAGAGGCCATCGCCGACGTCCTGGCCGACCGGCGTCGCGTCCGTCCGCCACCAGATGTGGTCGACGTGTCCCCCAGCGTCCCGAAGTGCCCTCTCGATCGCGTTCCGCCACTCGTTCGCGTCTTCAGGCCCTTGAGATGCTCGGGTGTCGCTGCGGTCACATCGCGTACCAGTGCGGCATTGCTCTAGCCTCCCGCGGCGACAGGCGGGCCCGGCTCGCGCGCGAGCAGCGCGGGGCCCCAGGCCGCCAGCGGCGAGATCGCGCCGTCGCGGCCGTTCAGCTGGCGGTAGCCGAGCGCGTGCTCGGCCTGCATCAGCTTGTGGATCTGCGTCGTGCCTTCGTAGATGATCGGTGCACGCGCGTTCCGGAAGTACCGCTCGATCCCGTACTCCGCGCTGTAGCCGTACGAGCCGTGCACCTGAATGGCGTTGTGCGCGGCCTTGAACGCCGACTCGGTCGCGTGCCACTTCGCAAGCGACGTCTCGCGCGTGTTGCGCACGCCCTCGTTCTTCAACCACGCGGCCTGCATCACGAGCAGCTTCGACGTCTCGTAGTCGAGCACCATCTGCGCGATCAGGTCCTGCACGAACTGGTACCTGCCGATCGGCTGACCGAACGTCTGCCGCTCGCGTGCGTACTCGACCGATCGCTCGAGGCAGACGCGGATCACGCCGCACGCGCCCGCGGCCACTGTGAAGCGGCCTTGGTCGAGCGAGTACATCGCGATCTCGAAGCCCTGGCCCTCCTCGCCGATCAGGTTTTCAGCGGGCACCTCGGCGTTCTCGAAGAAGAGCTCGCCGGTCGAGCCCGCCCAGATGCCGAGCTTGTGCTCGGTGTCGCGCGACGTGAAGCCCTTCATGCCCTTCTCGAGCACGAACGCGGAGATGCCCTTGTGCTTCGCGCCAGTGTCGGTCTTCGCGAAGACGAGCGCGTGGTCGGCGACGGTCGCGTACGAGATCCAGTTCTTCTGGCCGTTCAGGACGTAGACGTCGCCCTCGCGACGTGCGGTCGTGCGCATGGCGGCGACGTCGGAGCCAGCCTCGGGCTCGGTCAGCCCGAAGCACGCGAGCTTCTCGCCCTTCGCCTGCGGCGTCAGCCAGCGCTGCTTCTGCTCCTCGTTGCCGTAGCGCAACAGCGAGAGCGAGTTCAGCCCGACGTGGACGGAAATTAGCGTGCGGAACGCCGCCTCGCCACGCTCGACCTCTTCGCAGGAGAGCGCCTCGGCGACGAAGTCGAGCCCCGCGCCGCCGTACTCCTCCGGGATCACGATCCCGAGCAGGCCGAGCTCGGCCATCCCCTCGATCAGCTCGAGGTCGAGCTTGTGGTCGATGTCGTTCTGGACCGCGACGGGCAGCACACGCTCGTCGACGAAGGCCCTGACGGTGTCCTGGATCAGCCGTTGCTCGTCCGTGAGGAAGAAATCCATCGGCGATCGAGTTTAGTCAGGCATCGGCTCGGCTGAGCGGCCTCTCGCTTGCCGAAACGCTGCTCGCGTTCCTCGCGGCGTGCGGGTACGCCGGCGGTCTCGTCGCGCAACTCGCGTTCGCCGGCGGCGCGCTCTGTCTGCTCGGCGTTGCCGTGACGCGGCGTCGCTAGCAAGCGGCGAGACGCGCGACCCGGCGCAGCATCCCAGCGAAGATCGCCCCATGAAAGGGCCACAATGCGTACCAGTAGAGGAGCCCTGCCAGTCCGGCGGGGTCGAACTCCGCCGTCTGGCTGATGGTCGAGCCGCCCCTGCCGTCCGGTTCCACCTCGAACTGGAGCCACGCGCGACCTGGAACCTTCATCTCCGCCCGTAACCGGAGCAGGCGGCCTGGCTCGTACGCCTCGACCCGCCAAAAGTCGACCGTGTCGCCGACTCGGATGCCGACCGGGTCACGTCTTCCGCGTCGCAGTCCCGGTCCACCGACGACAAGATCGAAGAAGCCGCGCAGACGCCACAGCGGGGCGGCGTAGTACCACCCGGCGGTGCCACCGATTCGCTGAATCGGCGCGAAGGCCGCGTCGGGAGGTGAAGCGACCCGTTGAGATCTCGAGTCGACGAGACGTGAGCCGTGGCGAACGCCGCCGAACGACGCCTGCTCAGCGAACGCTTCGTCCGACCATCGAGTCTCCGAGAACTCGAGATCTTCATTGGCGAGCGCGCGGGCGATTGCCTCGTCGGCGCGGCGCGGCCGCACGGCGAACACCGTGAGCGCGCGGCGGTCGTGGACGACGGTCTCCGTGCGGAGCGAGTCGACGAGCTTGCGTCCGATCCCCGCGTACACCGGCGTCACCAAGCCGAGCCAGAGACTCGAGAGTCGAGGGCTGAGCACGGGCACCGGAATCATCAAGCGCCTGAGACCGCGCTGCCGCGCGTACTCGCGCATCAACTCGAGGTACGAGACGCGGTCGGGGCCACCGATCTCATACAGCTCCCCGTCCTCCGGATCGCGCTCGAGTGCAGCAAGCAGGTACGCGAGTACGTCCTCGATCGCGATCGGCTGTGTTCGTGTTCGTACCCATCGCGGCGTGACCATCACGGGCAGCCGGTCGACTAGGCCGCGAATCATCTCGAACGAAGCACTACCAGAGCCGATCACGATCGACGCCCTCAGCTCGATCGTGGGCACACCCGACTCCCGCAGGATGCGTCCGACCTCCTGCCGAGAAGCAAGGTGGAGGGAGAGCTCGCCGCGGCCGAGGCCACCCAGGTAGATCACCCGACAGACACCCGCCGTGCGCGCCGCATCCGCAAACATCTCGGCCGCACTGCGATCGGCCTCCTCGAAGGCGCGCGTCGAGCCCATCGCGTGGACGAGGTAGTAGACGGTCTCAACGCCGTCGAGCGCAGCAGAGATGGTCTCAGGGCGGAGAAGGTCGCCCGGTACGACCTCGGTGCCCGGCCCCACGCGTGCGGCCAGCACGTCCGGCCTTCTCGACAGGCAGCGGACGCGCTTGCCGCGACTCTCGAGCTCCCGCAGCAGACGCCCTCCGACGTAACCAGTCGCGCCCGTGAGGAGGATCAATCCGATGAGGCGAGCGTAGCGCCGACGAGTGTCGGTCACGCGCTGGGCGAGGCTAGGCTCGTGCAGTGTCGCTGGCTCTCACCGCGGCCTCGATGCTGGCCGCCGCGTCGCTGACGCCCCAGCAGCAGGCCGCGCTCGTCGTCGTCTCCGGGCTGCCTGCGCCGCCGGGCGTGGGCGGGGTGCTCGTGCAGGGCTGGAGCAAGCGGCTTGCGCGGCCGAAGGGGGCGCTCGTCTACGTCGACCAGGAAGGGGGCGACGTGCGCGCGTTCAGGACCGACCCGCCGTTCGCGCCCGCCTCAACGCACCGGTCGGGCCCTGCTTCCTTTGCGGCCGGTCGCGCCGCCGGGCGCGCGCTGAAAATCCGCGGGGTGCACGTCGACCTCGCGCCGGTCGTCGACCTGGCAGACGGACCGCTCGGCTCGCGCC
>JACCTU010000163.1 GCA_013812235.1 Actinomycetota bacterium
CTCACGACCCGCGCGCGCGAGCGCCTGCGCCGCGACGGCCTGCGCGAGCCCCGAGGTCCAGCCGGACCGCCCGCCCGGCACGTTGTAACGCCACACGAGACCGAAGCGTCCCTGCCGGTGCCCGCGCGCGATCAGGGCGTCCGCCAGCTGCGGCGCGCGCACCCGGTTGCCGGCGGTCACAGCCCGGTTGAGCTTCCCGAAGCTCCCGAGCGGGTGAAAGTAGCGTCCAGTCAGCCCGGCGCGGTAGACCGCCCCATCGGGCGTCTGGACGTCGCGCGCTGCCGCAGTCGGAGGAAGCGCGAGCAGCGCTGCTGCGGCGACGACCAGCCTGACCACCACCCGCCGAGGGTAGCCCGGATCAGCCGGGGCCGGAGCTGACGACGAGCGCGACGGCCGAGACGACGCGGCGTTGCGAGATCACCCTTCCCCGCCCGACCTTGGCCGAGCGCCGGTAGGTCACCTTGCCCACGCGGAACCCCGCCGCGACGAGCGCACGCCGGCCGTGGGCGAGCGTCAGCCCGACGACTCTCGGGAGTGCGCAGGGCAGCGCGCCGTCGAGGCCGGCGAAGCTCACCGTTCCATTCAGGAGCACGTAACGGCCACGCCGCTCACGGGTTCCGCCGCTCGCCGGCGAGCAGACGCAGGCCCTTGCACGCCAGCGAGATCGAGTCCCGGGGGTCGCCACCGGCGTCTCTGCGATCGTCGCCGCGATCCAGCGCGCCGGCGCGGGGCCGCCGAGGATCGTGTCGTCGCCCGGCCCACCCGCAGCCGGCTCCCGACGGCGATCCCGCGCAGGACGTCGGCTCCCTCGCCGCCGGCCGCACAACCGCGTAGACCCCGCAACGAATCACGTCCGGAAGCTTGGCACAGAAACTCAACAGCTCGCACAGCAGCCCTCGCCGCGCCAGCTCTCCAGCCCTTCCCGGACCGCGACCCCGGCGATCACGAGAGCCGCAACGGGATCGAGCCACCAGAAACCGAACAGCGTGTTGCCGAGCAGCCCGACGAGAACGGCTCCTGCCAGGTAGGCGCAAAGGATGTTCTGGGTTCCTTCCCCGCGCGTTGCAACCGATCCGAGCTGGTGGGCCAGCCGGCGCTTCGCCCTGCCGAGGAGCGGCATGCCGATCAGGCTGGTCGTCACCAACGCGATCCCGAGCCAGCTGGTGCCCGGCTGTTCCGTGGAGATGAGCTTGTGCAGCGCTTCGATCCCCACGTAGGGCGCCAGCAGAAAGAACTGGATCGCGACGAGCTTCTGCGCGCGACGCTCCGCACTCTCGGAGAGGAGTCGTGATCCGGTGAAGCGCCAGACGATGACGAGACTCGCGACTCCTTCGATCACGCTGTCGATCCCGAAGCCGATCAGCGCGATCGAGCCGGCCATGATCCCGGCGGTGAGGGCGATCGCGCCTTCGGCGCCCATCCACGCGAGACTGATCCAGGACAGCAAGCGAGCGCGTTGTGCTGCGCGCAGCCACTCGTCGCTCCGTGCGACGGCAACCGGATAGGCGACCTCGCGTGTACTCACACCGCGAGCGGATCCGCGAGGAGTACCGTGAGGAGCCTCGCACCCTCCGGCGTGAGCGAGTACAGGACCAGCTTCCCGTCGCGGCGGGAGCTGACGAGGCCGTCAGTACGCAGCGCTCGGAGGTGGTGAGACACGAGGTTCTGTGCGCGCTCGGCGATCCAGGCGAGATCGCACACGCAAAGCTCTTCGGCCTGCTCGAGGGCGGTCGCGAGGGTGAGCCGTGTTGGATCGGCGAGCGCCCGCGCCCTCTTCGCCGCGGCAGAAGCCAAGGTGACTGGGATCCTTTGCCTGCGCAGGCGCTCGGCGACCTCGAGGTCTAGGCAGAGGAGATCACAGCGATCGTCCACGTCATCATTCTAATCACCGTTGATATGACCGTCTTCGTGCTTGCGGTTGGTGAATCGGCCGACCTCGAGCCGCTGGACGGGTCGGGCGACGTGGTCGACCTGGAGCGTCGTGTGATCCAAGCGGTACTCGCGTTCCAGCATCTGCTCGAGCTCGCGCCGGCGAGCGTGGCAGTCGTCGCCGGGCTGGACGAGGATGTGCGCCGAAAGTGCGGGAAAGCCGGACGTGATCGTCCAGATGTGAAGGTCGTGCACTTCCACGACACCGGGCCATCCGGCCATCCGTCGGCCGATTTCCTCGGCGTCCAGTCCGCGCGGAGTGGCCTCGAGCAGGATCTGGACCGAGTCTCGGAGCACGCTCCAGGAACTTGCGAGCACGAGCAGCGCGATCAGGACGCTGATCAGCGGATCCGCGTAGAGCCAACCGGTGACGAGGATGACGACAGCCGCGACGATGACGCCCACCGAGCCGAGCAGGTCGGCGAGGACGTGCCGGAAGGCCGCGCGCGTGTTCAGGCTCTCTCCTTGCGCCCGCGAGAGCACCCAGGCTGCGGCGATGTTCACCGCCAGCCCGATCGCGGCAACCCCGAGCATCCATCCACCGAGCACCTCCGGCGGGTCGCGGAACCGCTGGGCCGCTTCGACGAAGATCCAGATCGCGATCGCGATGAGCGTCACCCCGTTGACCAGGGCGGCCAAGATCTCGGCGCGGCGAAGACCGAAACTCCGCTCCGGGGTCGCCGGCCTGTCTGCGAGCCACATCGCTCCCAGGGCAAGCCCGAGCGAGAGATCGTCCGAGAGCATGTGCCCGGCGTCTGCGAGGAGCGCAAGGCTCCCGGTGAGCAGGCCGCCGACGACTTCGGCGACGGTGTACGTGGTCGTCAACGCGAGTGCGACGGCCAACGCACGCTTGCTCGTGGCACGGCTCGTACCGTGGTCGTGTCCCACTGCACGACGATAGCGGCCGTCCCCTACCGTTACCGTCGCCCTGACGCCCTCAACGCGGTCGGCCGCCAGCTCGATCGCGGGGTGTCTGGGCTGCGTGGCGTCACCTCAGCGGAAAGCCGATTGACTCCGAGTAGCCGCACCCAT
This sequence comes from Actinomycetota bacterium, assembly GCA_013812235.1. Taxonomy (GTDB): domain Bacteria; phylum Actinomycetota; class Thermoleophilia; order Gaiellales; family Gaiellaceae; genus JACCTU01. Next base: position 2,962 of record JACCTU010000163.1, read on the forward strand.
TGCAAACAAGGGTCGGCTCGCCGTAGAGTCGCCACGCCCAAACGAAAGGATCACGTGCCGACCTGGCTTTGGATCGTCATCATCGTCATCGTTGTTCTGGCCGCCCTTGGCTACTTTCGCCGGGGACGCGCCTGAAATAGTCGTGACAGCGCGCGGGCGGGCTTTGCCCGTCCGCGCTCGCTGCGCTAGCACGACAAGAGAGATCCGCTCGCTGCGCTAGCACGACAAGAGAGATCTGAGAAGTTGAGCCGGCGAAGCCGGCGACTTCTCAGATGCTGACGCGCGCGAGCTCTTCGATCGCGTGAGACCGGCGGCGACCTTGCCAGGCCGTCGTCCCAGAGGGTTCGCATGCCCTCGGCGAGCGCGGCGCGCTCGAGATCCTCGCGCGAGGCCTTCTGGACGGCCAGCGACTCGAGCTGCTCGGACATGGCGAGCAGCTGGTAGATGCCGATCCGGCCTTGTAACCGTCTGGTTGCAGCGTGGGCAACCGCGCTTGCGGTAGAAGGCCATCCCGTCCGAGGCGGCCGCGACGTCGGGCGAGACGCGCGCCCTCAAGAGCTCGTCGACGGACGGCGTGTACATCGCAGCAGTGCGTGCAGAGCTTTCGCGCGAGGCGCTGGGCCAGCACGCCGGTGACGGCCGCGCCGACGAGGAACGAGGCCGTGCTCCTCGAGCGTCGGCGGCTTCTTCGACTTGTCGAGGAGACGCATGACGACCGACTCGCCCTCGACCGTCGGCAAGTCGCGACGCGGACGTCGAGCATTCGGTCGGCGGCGGCCGCGTTGAGCTGGATGCGACCGTCCTGCGGCTTGCGGCGCTCCGCGATGTCGAGCTTCGCAAGCACCTTCAGCCGGGTCGTGACGCCGGGTGTCATCCGCTTCGGGATGCGCTGCACCTCCTGGAGCACGCCGTCGATCCGGAAGCGAACGACGAGCGAGTCCTCCTGGGGCTCGAATGAATGTCGGAGGCGCCGTCCTCGGCCGCCTGGAAGATCACGGAGTTGACGAGCCGCACGAGCGGCGCGTCGGAGATGCCGTCGTCGACCTCGAGGTCGTCGGACTCCTCCTCCTCGGCCAGCCCGAGCTCCTCCTCGACCATCGCGCGAGCACCGAAGGCTTCGGAGGCACGCACGAGGCGGCGGAGCTCGGACTCGATGTCCTCGCGCCCGGCGACGCCGATCTCGAGTGGGAAGCGGGTCGCGAGGCGGAGCTCGTCGATCGCGTGGACGTTCGACGGGTCGGCGACCGCAATGCGGAGCATGCCGTTGTCGAGGAGGTACGGGATCGCTACCACGCGCTCCAGGACGTGGAGCGGCAACCTGCTTCGCGGCCTCGCACCGGGTTGCCGGCGAGGTCGACGAGCGGGCGCTGACACGGGTCGCGAGCGCGCGGGCGATGCCCTCACTCGTTGCGACACCCTCATCGAGGATCGCCTGGGACAGCGAGCCGCCCTGCTAGGCGCGACCGTGCGAAGCGAAGGCGGCTGCTGCTGTTCGGACTCGTTCACCGCTTCAATCCCTCGAACGAGTTATTGGCACCAGGCCCTCCGACTTGAGCGCCCTTTGTGACGATTGGCGCCTAAAGGATGTTCAGGTACCAGTCGAGCAGCGAATCGCCCCAGAACAGCCCGATCACCGAGCCCAGGGCCAGGAACGGCCCGAAGGGAAAGCCCATCTTCCGGGCAGCAGCGCCGTGGCGGGCCAGCAGGATGATGCTGGGGACGAGCGCGAGCAGCATGCCGAGCATCAGGCCGACCGGCACGACTCGCCCGAGCATGGCCCCCAGCAACAGGGCCAGCTTGACGTCCCCCATGCCCATCCCGGCCGGGTAGACGACGGCTGCCACGAAGAGGAAGCCCGACGCACCGAGGGCGGCCAGGGCCCACTCGGGGCTCGGATGGAGCAGGGTCTGGGCCGCGAGCACGACGCCGAAAGCGGGGACGACGATCCTGTTCGGGATGATCTTGTGCTCGAGGTCGATGGCCGAGATCACGACGAGCACGGCGCAGAAGAACGACGCGATGAGCGCATCCCAGGTCACCCCGAAGGCGAGCACGCAGCCTGCGACGAGCGCCGCGGTGGCGAGCTCGACGCCGGGATAGACCCAGGGGATCGCAGCCTTGCAGTGCCGGCAGCGCCCACGGAGCAGGAACCAGGAGAGCACCGGCACGTTGTCATACCAGGCGATCCGTTCGCTACAGGACATGCAGGCCGACGGCGGGCGAACGATCGAGCGCCGGAGCGGCACCCGGGCCGCGACGACGTTCAGAAGGCTCCCCAAGGCGAGGGCGGGGGCGAACACGAAGGCGGCCGCAACGGCGTTCACCCTTCAAGTATCGGACGGGAGGGCGAACCGCTTTAGCGGGCTTTCGGCCTAGCCGGAGAAGAGCCGCGGCGGCTGCGTCTGGGCGAAGACGTTGGTGTTGCCGGGCATGCCGGCAGGCGCGGTGGTGATGAACGGGAAGGCGTCCGGCGTCACGTTGTTGTCGACGATGACAGCGCTCCCGATCATGGGCCCGTCGACCTTCGAGTTGTTCACCAGCTGGATCGCGTTGGTCGCGTAGAGCGCGCCCTGGAAACACACGATGTTCGAAAGCTTCGTGCTGTTGCCGCCGCCATCAGCCGTCGAACCGGTTTGGCTCTGGGCGCCCGCGAGGGCGCCGCTGCCGCCCGTGACAGCCGAGGGCGCCGTCACGTCGGAGGATCGACGGCTTGCCTTCTTTGAGATGGATGTCGGTCGCGCCCAGCTCGACTGCACGCCGCAGAAGGGCGTCGAGGCCATGAATCCCTTTTCGGCAGGCGCCGGGCGGGCCTTGAGCCGGGCTAGAATGCCGCCTCCCGGGGGTGTGCCCGAGTGGCCAAAGGGAACGGGCTGTAAACCCGTCGGCTCAGCCTACGGAGGTTCGAATCCTCCCGCCCCCACTCACCCGAACAACGTCGCGCCTTCGGCGCACTCGTGACCGACTGGCTCGAGCTACCTCGCGTCGTACATCGGGATCTACTTCGCGATCTGCTCCGCACGTGCCAAGTGCCGCGATCCGCAGCGTGGCGCGCCGCTGCCTTTCTCCCACGCCGGCAAGCGCTTGAGCTCGCCCTCCGCACGTTCTTGGAGACGTCCGCAAGCCTCGTCCTCGTGGCGCTCCCGACCGCAGCCGATCTGGGTCGTCTTCGAGCGGAACGACCTCCTCGCAAGCATCGACGCACAGGCGGTGCTCGACCAGCTTGCGCGCCCTGCGCACGCCGACACGCCGCTCCGGAGCTCGTCGGCCGGCTCACCCGGCCGCGGCTCTTCGAACCGTGATCGGGAAACGCGCCAAAACGCCATGAACCGCTGCAACGCACCGGCGAGGGTTGAACCCTGATCTGCGCCTCTGCGTACTGGCGTCTTTCGCTCGGCTAGGTGCGCCGCGCGTCGAGCCGGATCGTCCATGGCTCGATCGTGTCGATCTGAAGATGCGTCTCGCTCCACGGATCTTGCGCGAGCGTCGCGCGGATTGCGTCCTCCGACTCGGCCTCGACGGCGTGCACGACGCGGTGCTCGTCGGAGAGTGGCCCGCCCAGGACGACGAAGCCCGCGTCCACGAGTCCGTCCATGAAGGACGCGTGCGCGGGCCAGTCGGACTGTTCCTCCATCGGCCGCGACGGGTCCCACTGGGGGCCGGAGCGGCGGAGCGTGAGCAGGAACATCGCCACGATCGCCTTCTACCACGCAGCAGCGCGCACGAGTAGCCGCGCTACCGTCAAGCACATGGTGTGGGTTCGGCTCGGGCTCGTCGCCTTCGTGCTCGTGTGGCTGTTCGATCTGGCGGGGGCGCGATTCTACGTTCCGATCTGGGCTGCCTTCCTCGTTGCGCTCGGCCTCGAGCTGCACTACTTCTTCGGGGCTCGGCGGGTCCGGCCTCGGATACGCGAACGCGACGAGGGTGAGGAGTTGCTGCTCGTCCGGGACGGGGACGAAGAGTTCTGGATCCCGTACGCCGGCGAGAGTCCCGACAAGGTCGAGGAGCTCGTCGCCGAGGCGCGCGCGCAGGCCGAGGCGGACGAGACGGTCGAGACCGACGTTCCTGCTGAGCAGCGGACGCTTCGTCCCTTGCTCGTTGGGCTGGGCGTGATCGCAGCGCTTGCGGGGATCGTCTGGATCGCCGGTCCGCGAGGCTGGGACGGGCTCCACGACGACGAGAAGGCGAAGGCAACTGCGCTCTTCTCGGCCGAGGCGTCGCGGATCGTCGGGCGCCCCGTCGAGATCCGGTGCGACGAGTCGCGGCGGATCGTCGGCGCAGTGCAGCACTCCGACGGCATTGCCGAGGTCGGCGGCGACCTCGCATACCTGACCCCGGATCGTTGCCACGACCTCTACCGGCAAGCGTTCGGGGGAGGCGGGCCGTTCAGCCAGACCGCGCGCGCGATCGCGGTGCTCGCGCACGAGTCGTGGCACCTCCGCGGCGAGCGCGACGAGGGCACAACCGAGTGCTTCGGGCTCCAGTCTGGGGTCGCGCTCGCACGGCGCCTCGGCGCAAGCGACGACACGGCACGCCGCATGATGCGCCAGCAGCTGGCCGAGAACGCGCTGCGCGCGCAGGGCGGCGTCGAGTACCTCGTCCCGCCTGAGTGCCGCGACGGAGGCGAGCTCGACCTCGACCCGGGCTCGTCGCGGTTCCCGTAGGCCGGGCTACAATCGGCGCCCCGCCCTCTTAGCTCAGTTGGTAGAGCACCTCCATGGTAAGGAGGGGGTCGACGGTTCGAGTCCGTCAGAGGGCTTCTGGTTTTCTCCTGCTAGCGGCTGTTTCTGTTGTCGTGATCGGCGACGATTGACCGCTCTGGCGTCCAACGAACGTCCATCGCTTGGACGTCGCTCGTTTCGGCTGTGCTGTAGCCGTCGAGGAGCCGGATTGCGTGCTCGCGTCCGTCTCGGGCGAGGTGGCCGTAGTGGCGGTCGATCATGGTCAGGCTGGCGCCCAT
>JACCTU010000173.1 GCA_013812235.1 Actinomycetota bacterium
GAACCGCAGGGGCGGCGAGCGCGAACGGGGGCGCCCCCGCCGACGCGCCGCGGATCCACATCCCGGACCGCGCGCTTGACGAGGAGCCCGAGTCGGAGCTGCTCGAGGCAGTTGCCGCGTCCGAGCCCACGGAGGACGGCGCGGAGCCCAAGCCGAAGAAGAAGACGCGGCGCGGCTCGCGCGGCGGCCGCAGGCGCCGGAAGCCAGCCGGCACGACGACAGCAGTGGCCGAGCAGACCGACGACGAGGCGAACGAGACCGCCGCCTAGGAGGCGGCTCGGCTACACTTCCCCCGCCTCGCGGGCCGGTGCCCGCGTTTTCCACGCTATGGCCTACGCGATCATCTCAGTCGGAGGGAAGCAGTACCGCGTTCAAGAGGGCGAGAAGCTCGTTGTGGACCGGCTCAAGACCGAAGAGGGCAAGACTCTCAACCCGTTGGTGCTCCTCTTCGGCGACGAGAAGAAGACGGAGCTCTCGCCGATGAGCGTGACCGTCACCGCCCGCGTCGTCGGCCACGTGAAGGGCGAGAAGATCCGGATCGGCAAGTACAGGAAGCGGACCGGCTACAAGCGCCACACCGGTTTCCGGGCGTCGCTGACCGAGCTCCAGATCGAGAAGATCGGCGCGCGCGGAGCGGCTGCCCCGAAGACCGAGGCGCCGGCGAAGTCCGCCGCAGCGGCAACTCCCGCTCCCGGGAAAGCCGCGCCCGCCGCGAAGCCGGCGCCGGCGAAGGCCGCGGCAACCGCAAAGGGCGAGCGTGTCGCCGGGATGCCGAAGGACTACGAGGAGCTGACCGTCGCCGGCGTCGCGGAGTCCGCGCCGGGCTGGCGGCGGCCGATGCTCGAAGCGGCGCTGCAGTTCGAGCGCGCCAACGCAGCGCGCAAGGGCGCGATCTCTGCGCTCGAGTCGGCGCTCGCGGCGAGGGAGGAGCACTAGATGGCACACAAGAAAGGTCTCGGGTCGTCGCGGAACGGTCGCGACTCGAACCCGAAGATGCTCGGCGTGAAGATCTTCGACGGCCAGACGGTGAAGGCCGGGATGATCCTCGTCCGCCAGCGCGGCACGCGCTTCCGCCCCGGTGACGGCGCCGGCATCGGCCGTGACGACACGATCTTCGCCAAGCGCGACGGTCGGGCGTCGTTCCGGACGAGCGGCGAGAAGCGCACCATCTCGATCGTCGAGTAGCAGTCGAACCTGAGCCGTCGCGGCAGCGGGCGCGGAGCGGCCGCCTTTAGGTACCAAGCGGTCGTGGACCCGCGTGAGCGGATCCGCGACTTGCGCACCTCCAGCTATCACGCATGATGCCCGCAGATGTTCCACGACAAGGCTCGCATCTACGTGCAGGCGGGGCGCGGCGGCAACGGTGCGCTGTCGTTCCGGCGCGAGAAGTTCGTCCCCAAGGGTGGGCCCGACGGCGGTGACGGCGGCGACGGCGGCGACGTCGTGCTCGTCGCGGACCCTGACCTGCGCGACCTGTCGCGCTTCCGCCCGAACCAGTGGGTCAAGGGCGGTCGCGGCGGGAGCGGCGGCGGCGCGAACAAGCATGGCGTGAACGGCGGACTCGTCGAGCTCGGAGTTCCCGTCGGCACGCAGGTCTTCGACGAGGGCGGGCAGCTGATCGCCGACCTTGCGCGCGCGCAGGCGCGCGTGGTCGCCGCGCGCGGCGGAAGCGGAGGACGAGGCAACCGGCGGTTCGCGACACCGTCGCGTCAGGCGCCGCGCTTCGCCGAGACCGGGATGGCCGGCGAGGAGGCGACGATCGAGCTTCGCCTGAAGCTGCTCGCGGACGCCGCGCTCGTCGGTTTGCCGAACGCGGGGAAGTCGTCGCTCCTCCGCCGCATCTCGAACGCGAAGCCGAAGGTGGCCGAGTACCCCTTCACGACCCTCGCGCCCGTGCTCGGAACGGTCGACTCCCCCGAAGGGCGGCAGCTCACGGTGGCCGACGTGCCGGGGCTGGTCGAGGGCGCGAGCGAAGGCGTCGGGCTCGGCCACGAGTTCCTCGCGCATCTCGAGCGCGCGCGCCTGCTCCTGCACGTGATCGACGCGTCGGAGGAGGTCGAGTCGGCGTTTCGCACGATCGACCACGAGCTGGCGCAGTACGGCGCCGGGCTCGACGAGCGGCCACAGGTCGTCGTCCTGAACAAGATCGACCTCCTCCCAGAGCTGCCCGAGTTCTCGGTCTCCGACGAGCGCGTCCGGCGCGTGTTTCGCGTCTCGTGCGCGACGGGAGCCGGAATCGAGGAGCTGCGTCGCGCGCTCTTCGAGCTCTGCCCACCCGAGACTCCGGCGCTCGCCGTCGAGGAGGGGGCCGAGGAGCTGGCGGAGTTCCTCGTCTACCGCCCCGAGCCCACCGCGCGCGCGTATCGGATCCTGCGTACCGATCGCGGCTTTCGCGTGACCGGCGTGCCACCGGAGAGGGAGGAGCTCGAGCGCGCGCTCAAAGCCGCGGGCGCGCGCACCGGCTCAGAGGTCGAGGTCGGCGACGAGACGATGATCTGGAAGTGATCGGGCTTCTCGGCGGCGCCTTCAACCCACCTCACGACGGCCACCTCGAGCTCGCCTGCCGCGCGCTCGAGGAGTTCGACCTCGACCGGCTCGAGGTGCTCGTCAGCGGTGATCCCGCGCACAAGGACGTGAACTGCCCGGTCGACGTGAGGGTGGGCCTCGCGAAGCTCGCGTTCGCGGATCTGCCGCGCACGAGCGTGCAGGCGGATCCGTACCGGTACACGATCGATCGTCTCCGGGCCGAGCCTCCACCCGACGATGCGATCTTCCTGATGGGCGCCGATCAGTATCGCGACTTCGCGAGCTGGAAGGAACCGGACGCGGTCCTCGAGCGGGTCCAGCTTGGGGTTGCGACGCGCGCGGGGGTTGAGCCGCCGCAGCTCGTCCCGGGTCACGAGTGCCGAGTCCGCTTCTTCGACATCGACTCGCCCTCGATCGCGTCGAGTGACCTACGCGCCCGCGCACGGCGAGGCGAGCCGCTCGACGGACTCGTTCCGGCCGCCGTCGCGGCCGAGATCGCGCGCCGACGGCTGTACGGACCGGCGCTACACTGACGGCGCCGTTCCACGAGGAGACCTGACCGACTGACTCCGCTCGAGCAAGCCCGCCGCATCGCCGGCATCGCCCAGGACAAGCTGGCGCGCGACGTCGTCATCCTGGACATGCGGCCGGTGTGCACCTACACCGATTTCTTCGTGATCGCCACGGGCCAGAACCCGCGGCAGGTGACATCGATCTACGAAGAGGTGCGTGAGCGCCTGAAGAAGGATGCACGCACGATCCCGCATATGGCCGACGGCACCCGGGAGGCGAGCTGGATCGTCGCTGACTACCTCGACGTCGTGCTGCACGTCTTCACACCCGACGCGCGGATGTACTACAGGCTCGAGGATCTGTGGGACGATGTGCCGAGCGTCGAGGTCGAGGCCGCAGCCGTCTAGCCGGGGGTCCGGGAAGTCGGATCCGGCGCTAGACTGAGGCGCGTCTCGGGGCCATAGCTCAGCTGGGAGAGCGCCTGCATGGCATGCAGGAGGTCGCCGGTTCGAGCCCGGCTGGCTCCACTTCAGAACCCGCTGGAAACAGCGGGTTTTCTCATCGCCCACCTCCGCGTGCCGATCCTCCTAGGAGCCGTGTGGTCAGCGATGTGGTCAGTTCCGGTGCGCGTGGCAAGCTGAGCGCATGCCCAGAAACCGCGAGGCCGCGGCAGCCGCCTTCGCGACTGTCGATACGACGGACGATGGTTCTGGCCGTGGGGGACGGCGAAGCGTCACGACCGCCTCGTTCTCGAGGAGTACGAAGATCTCATCACCTGGGCGCGAGACGACCTGCAGAGGGAGGCGGAGGCGCTGGATGCGGTGAAAGAGGAGCTGAACGCTCGGAACCTCCTCTACAGCGGCCAGTACGGCACCCAGCTCCGTCGCACGCGCGACGGGTTCGCTCGACGCTGGCGCGACAGAAAACGTGCAGCCGACCGGAAGTTCGCAGAGTTGCGCGAGGCCGAGGGCCTCAGGGTCAGGGCCTGGCGGAAGCTCAACAGGAAGCCGTGGCCCACGAACCCCGACGAGGAAGAGCTGAGAACGATCACGGCGGCCTGGGATGACGAGGAGCGGCGGGCCGAGGCGGTTCGACGCGAAGTCGAAGGGCTGCAGACCGGCTCCTCGTACTGATCCTCGAGACTCGCCCATTCGATCCGTCCGGACGCCGGAGTACCGTGCCGCTGCCCGAAGTTCGTCGGGGCCTGCGTCGTCCCGATGGTGCTCGGGACTCCGGCTCGGAGGAGAGGCTCATTCGTCGCGGGGGTGGGGTGGGGGCGCCCCCGCGGGTTCGGATCGGCCTCGGGATCGGGTTCAGGTGCCGCTTCGCGTCGGCAAGAACGGCCGGCGAGCGGACGCCCCACGCTTGACGCAGTCTTGACACGCACGCGCTGAGCGCGCCTGCCATGCGGCCTCGGGCCGGGATCACTTCATCCGGTCTGAAGTGAACGAGGCGTTGCATGCCGAGCACT
>JACCTU010000199.1 GCA_013812235.1 Actinomycetota bacterium
GGGATCGACGCCGTGCTCGGCGGCGATGCGCGCGACGACGGGCGAGACGAAGCTCTTCCCGTTGCCGCTCGCGTCCCCGTCCGCGGGCTCGCTCGTCGTCTCGGAGCCTGCCGTCGGAGCCGGCGTCGCCTCCTCGACCGAGTCGGCGGTCGGCGTCGTCGCCGGCGAGTCGCTGGCGGCGTTCGACTCGGCCGCGGCTTGCGCGGTCGCGGGCTCGGGGACGTCGCCGTCCGAGGCCGGAGCGACCTCGGCGCCCTCGGGGGCGATCACCGCGAGCTTCGTGCCGACCTCGACTGTCTCGCCTTCCTGGACGAAGATCTCGGCCACCACGCCCGACGCGGGCGACGGGACTTCAGTGTCAACCTTGTCGGTCGAGATCTCAAGGATGCTCTCGTCGGCGCTGATCTGCTCGCCGACCTGCTTGAGCCACTTCGTGACCGTCCCCTCGGACACGGACACGCCCATCTGGGGCATGACGACATCGATTGCGCCGGCGACCGCCACTAGTACTCCGCGAGCTCCTTCAGTCCCTTGACGACGTCTTCGACTTGCGGGATATACGCCTTCTCGAGCGGCGGCGAGAACGGCACCGGCGAGTCGGGCGCCGTGATCCGCTTGAGCGGAGCGTCGAGGTCCTCGAACGCCTCCTCTGCGATCGTCGCCGCGATCTCCGCGCCGAACCCGCCCGTTCGCGTGTCTTCGTGCAGCACGAGCACCTTCGACGTCTTTCGCGCCGATTCGAGCACCGCCTGCTTGTCCCAGGGGAGGATGCTGCGCAGGTCGATGATCTCGACCGACACGTCGTCGAGCTGTTTCGCGGCTTCCTCGGCCGTGTAGACCATCGCGCCCCAGGTGACGACGGTGACGTCGTCGCCCTCGCGGTGCACACGCGCCTTGCCGATCGGCACGGTGTAACGCTCGTCCGGAACCTCCGCCTTGATCCGCCGGTAGAGGTGCTTGTGCTCCATGTAGAGGACGGGGTTCGGGTCCTCGATCGCGGAGACGATCAGGCCCTTCGCGTCCTCGGGCGTCGCCGGGCAGACGACCTTCAGCCCCGGGATGTGCGCGAACGACGACTCGGGGTTCTGGGAGTGGAACGGTCCGCCGGAGAAGCCGCCGCCCGAGGGACAGCGGACGACGATCGGCACGGGCGTCCCCGCGCGCCACCGCTGTTTGGCGGCGACGGTGACGAGCTGGTCCCACGCGCACGACACGAAGTCGGCGAACTGCATCTCGGCGACCGGGCGCAGGCCCATCAGCGCCGCGCCGGTGCAGGAGCCGACGATCGCGGCCTCGGCGAGGGGCGCGTCGATCACGCGCCACGGACCGAACTCCTCCTGGAAGCCGAGCGTCACCTTGAACGCGCCCCCGTAGACGCCGACGTCCTCACCGATCACGTAGACGCGCTTGTCGCGGCGCATCTCCTGCCGAAGCCCGTCGCTGATCGCCTGGAGGTAGGTCTTCTCGGCCATTACTTGTGATGCGGGGTGTCGAGATCTTCCGGTGTCGCGTACACGCCCTCGAGCAGCTCGGACGGATCGGGCAGCGGGGACTCCTCCGCGCGCTGGAGCGCGTCGTTCAAGAGCTTCTTCACGCCGGCGGAGATCTCCTCGTCCTCCTCGGTCGTCATGTTCGCGTGCTCCTGCAACCAAAGACGAAAGCGCTCGAGCGGGTCCCGCTTGGCCCACTCTTCGAAGAGCTCCTTCGGGACGTAGAACGCGTCGTCGTGCACCGCGTGACCTTCCATGCGGAGCGTCTGGCACTCGAGCAGCGTCGGCCCGCCGCCCGCGCGCGCCTTCTCGATCGCGCGCTTCGCTTCTCGGTACACAGCGAGCACGTCGGTGCCGTCGACGACCACGCCTTCGAACCCGTACGCCACGGCACGGTCGGCGACGTGCTCGGTCGCGTACTCGAGGTGCGTCGGCGTCGAGTAGGCCCACTGGTTGTTGTCGCAGACGAAGACGACCGAAAGCCGGCGCGTGCCGGCGAACGTCATCGCCTCGTGCGTGTCACCGCGTGCGGAGGCGCCCTCGCCGAACCAGCCGACGGCGACGCGCGGCTCCTCCTTGATCCGGAACGCGAGCGCGCAGCCGACCGCGACAGGGAGCATTGCCGGCAGGTGGCTGACCATCGCGATCAGCCCGAGGCGTGCGTCGGCCATGTGCACGTTGCCGTCCTTGCCCTTCGTCGGGCCGTCGCGGCGTCCCATGTACTGCGCGAGGACCCGCCACGGCTCGACCCCGCGTGTGACGTGAACGCCCATGTCGCGGTGCAACGGGGTGCCGACGTCGTCGGTGCCCATCGCGGTTGCCACGCCGACGGCCGAAGCCTCGTTGCCACGGCCGGTGTAGAAGGAGCCTGGAATCTTGCCCTGCCGGTAGAGGATGTGCCCGCGCTCCTCGATCCCGCGCGTCAGCACCATGTTGCGGTAGATCTGGAGCAGGTCCTCGCGGTCGAGGCCCGCCTCCTTCACTTCACTCAGCGAGGCGACCGGCTCGGCCTCTCTGACTGCCATGCGCAAACCCCCGTGGTAGGACTGGACGAGACTCTAACGACTAGCCTGAGCGGCGTGAGAGCCCGCAAGCCTCCGGACTGGCTGATCGAGGAGCGCCGGAGCACGCTCGGCCACTGGGCCGCGTTTTGCCTCTCCTGCGGGCACACGCTCCGCTACTTCGAGGAGGCTGAGCAGGAGCTGCCGCTCGAGTGCCCGCGGTGCGCGGGCCCCATCCGAGCACGCTGCCCCGCCTGCAGCGCGAGGTTCGCCTCCGCCTTCGCCACCGCGTGCGAGGCCTGTGGAACGGCCCTGCGCCCGGACGAGCTCCTCGGCCTCCGGATCAGACGGGACGGCTGACGATCTGCGAGAACCGGATCACGGTCACGGTGTCGTTCTCCGTGATCTCCCGGTTGTAGAGCTGCGAGAGGAACGAGGCGAGGTCTTCGGGCCTTCGCAGCTCGGGGTTGTCGTGCTCGATCTCGCGCGGCGAGAGGTCGCGGAGCTCTTTGACGTCGACCTTGTCGATCACGGCGTCGAAGACCTTCTCCCGGGGACCGAATCGCACCCCGCAGAGCACCGAGACGACCATCCCCTTCTTGTACTTGCTCGACTTGTCGCCCAGGCGGATCGTCGCGGTCTTTCGATGGCTGCGTAGCTGGTCGGAGACCATCGGCGAGTAGAAGTTGAGGGCGTACATAGCGTTCACGAGGGGGCGCCGGCCGCGAGCATCATAAGCGCTTTCTCCGCCATGTCTCGCTCGCCTTTGTAGGCGAGCAGGCGGGGCGCCGCGTCGAGCGGTAGCCAGCGCGCCTCGGCGACCTCCTTCCGGAACTCGGGTGGGATGTCGCCAATCCGCCCGCCGGTGTAGCGGACGAGGAAGAAGCTGACCACCTTGAAGATCCGCTCGCCGTGGAGCGTGTAGACGTAGCGCAAGTCGCCGAGCTTCCCGAGGCTCTCGCCGCGGCAGCCGGTTTCCTCCTCGATCTCACGGAGCGCCGTCGCGGCCGCGCTCTCCCCTTCGATGAGCCCCTTCGGGAGCGCCCAGACCCCGTCCGGCTTCCCTCCGGGGCGGATCGCCGCGACCCACCGCCGGCCCGCCATCCGCCGGACGAGCACACCGCCGGCCGAGAACTCGCGCCGCACCCCAGGGTTTGTAACACGTCTCCAGCGGCGGCTTGCGAACGCGGGCCAGTCGTGGGTAGGATGGTCTGGCACTCCGCTACTGAGAGTGCCAGAAGATGTCACAAAGTCGGCAAGAGACGGAGGAAACCATATGAATCTCCAGCCGCTCGGTGACCGCTTGATCGTCGAAGTCCTCGATGAAGAGGAGATGACGTCGAGCGGGATCGTGCTGCCGGACACGGCCAAGGAAAAGCCCCAGCGCGGTCGCGTGCTGGCGGTCGGGCCGGGCCCGCGGGACGAGGACGGCGAGTACATCAAGATGGACGTCGAGGAGGGTGACGAGGTCATCTTCTCCAAGTACGGCGGGACCGAGATCAAGCTCGGCTCCGACGAGGTCCTGATCCTGCGCGAGTCGGACGTGCTCGCAAAGGTCCTATCCACCGGCGAGAAGAGCAAGGGCAAGAAGAAGCTTGCCGGTGCCGCCGCCTAGTCAGAGACGCAGGAGGAAAGAGCAGACATGGCTCACAAGGAACTGAAGTTCAACGAGGAGGCCCGTCGTGCGCTCGAGCGCGGCGTGAACATCCTCGCCGACGCGGTCAAGGTCACCCTTGGACCGAAGGGTCGGTACGTGGTGCTGGACAAGAAGTTCGGCGCGCCGACGATCACCAACGACGGCGTCACGATCGCACGCGAGATCGAGCTCGAGGACGTGTTCGAGAATCAGGGTGCGCAGCTCGTGCGCGAGGTCGCCACGTCGACGAACGACGTCGCCGGCGACGGCACGACGACCGCGACCGTTCTGGCTCAGGCCATCGTCCGCGAGGGTCTGAAGAACGTGGCCGCGGGAGCGAACCCGATGGGTCTCAAGCGCGGGATCGAGGCCGCGGTCGAGCAGGTCGTCGAGCACCTGAAGTCGCAATCGAAGGAAGTCGCGGGCAAGGAGGACATCGCCCGGGTCGGCGCCGTCGTCTCGCGTGAGCGCGAGATCGGCGACGTGATCGCCGACGCGATCGAGAAGGTCGGCAAGGACGGCGTCGTGAACGTCGAGGAGGGCCAGACGTTCGGCCTCGAACTCGAGTTCACGGAGGGCATGCAGTTCGACAAGGGCTACCTGTCGCCGTACATGATCACCGATGCCGAGCGCATGGAGGCCGTGCTCGAGGATCCGTACATCCTGGTCGCGAACCAAAAGATCGGTGCCGTGAAGGATCTGCTGCCGGTGCTCGAGCAGGTGATCCAGGCCGGTCGCCCGCTGCTGATCGTGTCGGAGGACGTTGAGGGCGAGGCGCTCGCGACGATCGTCGTCAACAAGCTGCGCGGCACGTTCCAGGCCGTCGCCGTGAAGGCGCCGGGCTTCGGTGACCGCCGCAAGCGCATGCTCGAGGACATCGCGATCCTCACGGGCGCAGAAGTGATCACCGAGGAGTTGGGTCTGAAGCTCGAGAACACGAAGCTGGACCAGCTCGGCAAGGCCCGCAAGGTCGTGATCGACAAGGACTCGACCACGATCATCGACGGGGCCGGCGACTCGGAGGCGATCAAGGGCCGGATCAAGCAGTTGAAAGCGGAGGTCGAGAACACCGACTCCGACTTCGACCGCGAGAAGCTGCAGGAGCGGCTGGCGAAGCTCGCCGGCGGCGTCGCGGTCGTCAAGGTCGGAGCTGCGACCGAGACCGAGATGAAGGAGAAGAAGCATCGCGTCGAGGACGCGCTGCAGGCGACGAAGGCTGCTCTCGAGGAGGGAATCGGGCCGGGTGGCGGCGTTGCGCTTCTGAACGCGATCACCGCGATCAAGGCCGACGACCTCGAGGGCGACGAGCGGACGGGCGCGCAGATCATCGTCCGGGCGCTCGAGGAGCCCGTTCGTCAGCTCGCCGAGAACGCGGGCATGGAAGGCTCGGTCGTCGTCGACAAGGTCCGCTCGGCCAAGCCGGGCGAGGGCCTGAACGTGGTCACGGGCGAGATCGAGGATCTCGTCAAGGCCGGGATCATCGATCCGACGATGGTCACCCGTTCGGCGCTGCAGAACGCGGCGTCGATCGCGAAGAACATCCTGACGACCGTGGCTATCGTCGCCGAGGCGCCCGAGAAGGCCGGCGCCGGCGCCGGCATGCCCGACATGGGCGGCATGGGCGGCATGATGTAGCCGAGAAAAGTCGCGCCTTCGGCGCTCAACTCTTCTCGGATTGCTCAAAGGGGCCGGCTTAGCCGGCCCCTTTGTCCTTCGTGAATGCAAAGAGCCCGCCGAGGGGGGCGGGCTCTTCGAGGGGTGGGGAGGTGGGTCAACCCACATATCGGCGGCTGTGAAACAGGGTCATTACCCCGTTCGAGTGATTTCCTGCGAGTGGCCGCGGAGGCGGGCTGTGCCCCGCCGGGAGCTCTCGCGGGTGAAGGTCAGCTGCGGAGAAGAAGGGGGCTCACGGGGGAAACACGGTTTCCCCCGTGCTAAAAGCCGTACCGCTCCTCGCGCCAGGGGTCGGCGTCGTTGTGGTACCCGTAGCGCTCCCAGAACCCCGGCTCGTCGTTCGCCCGGAGCTCGATCCCGCGGAGCCACTTCGCGCTCTTCCAGAAGTACTTGCCCGGGATCACGAGCCGGAGCGGCCAGCCGTGCTCGGTGGTTAGCGGCTCGCCGTCGGCCTCCGTCGCGAGCAGCGCGAGGTCGTCCTCGAGGAACTCGAGAGGAACGTTGGAGGTGAAGCCCTGCTCGGCATGCGCGACCACGAAGCGGGCGCTCGGCTTTGGGCGCACGAGCTTCGACAGCTCGCGCCAGTGGACGCCGCCAAAGCGCGTGTCGAACCGGCTCCACCTCGTGACGCAGTGGATGTCCTGCACGTTCTTCGCCTTCGGCAGTGCGGCGAACTCGTCCCAGCTCAGCCTGATCGGGTTCTCGACCTCCCCGAAGACTCGGAAGTCCCAGGTCGCAAGGTCGGTGTGCGGCACCGAGCCGGCGTGCAGCACCGGCCACTTCTCCGTCAGATACTGGCCCGGCGGGAGGCGCGCGGAGTCGTACCCGGCCGCCGCGACTTTCTTTTCGGCTCTACCCCTGAACACGGTGCCTACACTAATTACGATGAAGCCCGTAACAGCGAAACGCCCGCGCGCGTTTGTCCGCGTCGCCGGCCCGGACGCCGCCGACTACCTGCAGCGAATGCTCTCGAACGACGTCGAGGCGCTCGCACCCGGCGAGAGCTGCGAGGCGCTGCTGCTGACGGCGAAGGCACGGGTGATCGCGCCGTTGCGTGTGCTGCGGCGGTCGGTCGACGACTTCCTCCTCCTGACCGAGCCCGAGCTCGGCGATCGCGTCCGCGTCGAGCTCGTGCGCATGCGCTTCGCGGCCAAGGCGGAGGTCGAGCCGGAGGAGCATGCGTCGACGCTCGTCTTCGGCGAGCGCCCGCAGGGTGCGCTTCCAAACGCCGACTACGGCCGCGAGGCCTGGGAGGTGCTCGACGCCGAAGTCGTGGGCGAGCCGATCGAGCCGGAAGAGCTCGAGCGTCTGCGCATCGAGGCCGGCACCGCCCGCTTCGGCGCCGAGATCGACGACCGCGTGCTTCCAGCCGAAGCGGGCCTGACCGAGCGGGCGGTCTCCTTCTCGAAGGGCTGCTACCCGGGCCAGGAGCCGATCGCGCGCCAGCACTATCGCGGGAAGCTCAACCGGCGGCTGCGCGTGCTCGAACTCGAGGGCGAGGTCGACCCCGACGCGGAGGTCCGGCTCGGCGAGAAGGCCGTCGGCCGTGTGACGAGCGTCGTGCCCGGCCTCGCGCTCGCATATGTGCGCACCGAGGTGCCTGACGACGCCGTGCTCGAGATCGGCGCCGCAAGAGCACGGCTACACTTGGCCCCCGCGCGCCCGTAGCTCAGGGGATAGAGCGCTGCCCTGCGGAGGCAGAGGTCGCAAGTTCGAATCTTGCCGGGCGCATCGCCGCAAAAAGTCGGCGCCGGAAGGCGCCTCAACTTTTTGCGGCTCAGGGGAATCGGAGGATGATCGACCTGCGGCGGCGAACTGTGTCGGGTGGCTGACGCGCCCCAGTCGCTCACTCTGAAAGACAACCGCGATGCGACCGACGTCTATGAGCTCTGGGCGCGGCGCTCGTTCTTTGCGGTGCTGACGATCGTGTTGCTGTTCGGGCTCGCGAACGCATACGGACAGAGCCCGACGGGGTCCGAGGTGGACACGCCGGTCGCGCTGCTCGAGGTGTCCGCGCCGGTCGACGTGCGCGGCGGGCTTTACTTCCAGGGGCGCTACCGGATCACGGCGCACGAGGAAATCGAAAAGGCGACGCTCGTGCTCGCGTCGGGCTGGCTCGAG
>JACCTU010000071.1 GCA_013812235.1 Actinomycetota bacterium
TGCGCCAGAGCCGTGCCTCGCGGTGGCCCTCGAGCTTGGGGAGGTAGAAGTACGGGCCGGTGCCGCGATCGAGCTGCTCGCGCGCGTTGTGGAAGACGCAGAGGCCGAAGTCGAACAGGCTCGCGGACACGGGCTCCCCGTCCACCTCGCAGTGCCGCTCCGGCAGGTGCCAGCCGCGCGGGCGGACGACGAGCGTCGCGATCTCCTCGTTCAGGCGGTAGCGCTTCTCGCCCGACTCGAGCGCGATCGTCCGCCGCACCGCGTCGCGCACGTTCCGTTGGCCGTCCACGACGTTTGCCCACGTCGGAGAGCACGCGTCCTCGAAGTCGGCCATGAATACCTTCGCGCCCGAGTTGAGCGCGTTGATCATCATCTTGCGGTCGACGGGGCCGGTGATCTCGACGCGCCGGTCCTGCAGGTCAGGGGGAGCAGGACGTACGCGCCAGTCGGCCTCGCGGACCTCCTTGGTCTCCGGGAGAAAGTCCGGCCGCTCGCCGGCGTCGAGTCGCGCCTGCCGCTCGACGCGCGCGGCGAGCAGCTCGAGCCGCTCGCCGTTGAGCTCGCGGTGGAGGCGCTCGACGAAACCGAGCGCTTCCTCCGTCAGAACGTCCGTCGTCTCGATCAGCTCGGTCACACCGTCGGGGCGAACTGCGCCTCTTCGGTCGATCCCTCGAGCGCGCGGGTCGAGCTCTCGCCGCCGGTGACCGCATCGAGCACGCCGTCGAAGTAACCGGCGCCGACCTCGCGCTGGTGGCGCGTAGCGGTGTAGCCGTGCTCCTCGAGCGCGAACTCCCGCTCCTGCAGCTCAACGTACGCCGGCATACCGTCCGCAGCGTAGCCGCGCGCGAGCTGGAACATCGACTCGTTGAGCGCGTGGAACCCGGCCAGCGTCACGAACTGGAAGCGGTAGCCCATCGTGCCGAGCTCGTTCTGGAACGTCGCGATCTGCGCGTCGGACAGGTGCTTGCGCCAGTTGAACGACGGCGAGCAGTTGTACGCGAGCAGCTTGCGTGGATGGCGCTCGTGGATCGCGTCGGCGAACCGCCGCGCCTCCTCCACGTCGGGCGTCGACGTCTCGAACCAGATCACGTCGGCGTACGGCGCGTATGCGAGCGAGCGTGCGATCGAGGGCTCGAGCCCGTCGCGGACCCGGTAGAAGCCTTCGGGGGTGCGCTCGCCGGTCAGGAACTCGGCGTCGCCCGGGTCGGCGTCGCTCGTGAGCAGCGTCGCGCTGAGCGCGTCGGTGCGCGAGACGAGGACGGTCGGCACGCCGAGCACGTCGGACGCGAGCCGCGCGCCGACGAGGGTGCGCACGAACTGCGACGTGGGCACGAGCACCTTGCCGCCGAGATGGCCGCACTTCTTCTCGGACGCGAGCTGGTCCTCGAAGTGCACTCCCGCCGCACCGGCTTCGATCATCGACTTCATCAGCTCGAAGGCGTGCAGCGGTCCGCCGAAGCCCGCCTCGGCGTCGGCGACGATCGGCGCGAGCCAGTCGACGCTGTCGTCGCCCTCCGACCAGGCGATTTGGTCGGCCCGGAGCAGCGCGTTGTTCAGGCGGCGCACGAGCGCCGGCGCGCTGTTCGACGGGTAGAGGCTCTGGTCGGGGTAGGTCTGGCCACTGAGGTTCGCGTCCGCGGCGACCTGCCACCCCGAGAGGTAGATCGCACGAAGCCCGGCCTTGACCATCTGCACCGCCTGGCCACCCGAGAGCGCGCCGAGCGCGGCGACGTAGTCCTCCGTCGTCAGCAGCCGCCAGAGCCGCTCGGCCCCGATCCGCGCCAGCGTGTGCTCGACGGGAAGCGACCCGCGCAGGCGGACGACCTGTTCCGCGGAGTACGGGCGGCGGATGCCCTGCCAGCGCTCGTCGGCCTCCCAGGCCGCTGCGAGACGCTCGGCTTCTTCCTGGATCCGAGCTTCGGGATTCGACGGGGTCGGTGCCACAGTTTGTGCTCCTTTCGCGTCCAACGACGACTTTCTCGGATCCTAGGTGGCCATCTGGACGGCGTCAAACCCCCAAAGGTTCCGGATCTCGGACCCGCCTCACCCCAGCGCACGACGCTCGCGGCCCAGGTGATCCACCGATCCCTCGAACGAGGGTGCAGCGTCGACTCCGGGGTAACGAAGCATTGACTGGAGGCACGGCGACGCGGCCACGCCTCGAACCCGCCAACTCGGAGGAGCTCGTTCGTGGTCACCGCCATCTCAAAGAGATTTCGCCGAGGCTGGACGCTCGTCATCGTCGCTTCGATCTCCGGGTTCGTCCTCGCGACGAGCGCATCCGCCCACCGCTCCGAGTTCCGCCCCGGGAAGTGGCCGTCGCACACGGTGCTCATCGGGTACTCGAGCGAGCAGGCGCTCGAGACCGCGCTGCGCGGACGCGGTGCACGCGTCGTCGCCCGCGTGCCGGCGCTCCGCACGGTTTCGGTGCGGCCCTCCGGTGACGCCGCTTCGTTCGCCGCCGACCTTTCAAGGGCGCAGGGCATCGATTTCGTGCAACCGCCGGTGCCGCGCCGTGCGCTTGTCGAGCCGGCCCTCACACCGGCCGCGGTTCCGGGCGGCTCCTACCAGTGGCAGTACGTGCTCACGGGCGCCGACCGCGTGCCCGACCGGATCCTTCGCGCGGCCAGCGGGATTCGCATCGGCATCGTCGACTCCGGCGCCGACCTGAGCGCACCCGACCTCGAGGGGAAGCGCCCGATGACCTACAACGCGGTCGACAACTCGAGCGACGTCACCGACACAATCGGGCACGGGACCTTCGTCGCCTCGCTCGCCGCCGGCCTGTCGTCGAACGGCGAGGGGATGGCCGGGATCGCCGGCGAGGCGCGGCTGATCACGATCAAGGCGAGCTCGGCCGGGATGTTCACCGACTTCGAGTTGGCCGCTGCGATCGCGTACGCCGTCGACAACGGGGCGAAGATCGTCAACCTCAGCCTCGGCGGGCCCCGCGCGTCGCGGACGGAGGTTCGCGCGCTCGAGTACGCGCTCACCAAGGACGTGCTCCTCGTCGCGGCCGCCGGAAACGGGGCGTTGGAGGGAAATCCCGTCTCGTACCCGGCAGCGCTGCTCCAGCCGCTCAATTCGAACGGCGTCAGCGGGTACGGGCTCTCCGTCGGCGCGTCGACGATCACCGGCGCGCGCGCCGACTTCTCGAACCACGGCTCGTACATCTCGCTCGCCGCCCCGGGCGAGGAGGTCTTCGGCGCGATCTCGAAGGACTCGTCACCCAAGAACTTCCCGCGCGTCGCGCTTCCCGGCTCGACGAAGGGGCTCTACGGCTACAGCAGCGGCACGTCGTTCTCTGCGCCGCAAGTCGCCGGCGCCGCCGCGCTCGTCTGGGCGGCGAACTCGTCGCTCAGCTCCCGCCAGGTCGCAGACATCCTCAAGCAGACGGCCTCGGGCGGCGGCCAGTGGAACCCGGAGCTCGGGTTCGGCGTGATCAACGTCGCGGCCGCGGTCGAGGTGGCAGCGGTCACACCTGCCGTCTCGCTCCAGGCGGTCAAGTACGGAGACGCTGCGCGCCTGAGCTGGCGCGGCTCAACGCGCAAAGAGAAGGCGTACCGCATCCTCAGCCTCGGGGCGAACGACGAGGAGAAGGTGCTCGTGCCGAGCACCACCGAGAGGTCGCAGACCTTTCAGGGTGACAAGGGAGTGACGTACTCGTTCGTCGTCGAGTCGCTCGACGCGGCAGGTGGCGTGATCGCGCGCTCCGCGCCCGTGCTCGTGACGCTCGGGCAGGCGAAGTCCGCGCTCACCCTGACGCCGTTCAAGTACAAGCAGCGCGGCAAGCGCTACTCGATCGTGTTCGCGGTACTCGCGGCCGAAGCGCCGGACGTGAAGCTCTCGCGCCGCATCATCCGGCTCGAGCAGCTGCTCAACGGGAAGTGGCGATTCGTCTCGTATCAATGGACCGACGCGTCGGGCCGCGTGATCTGGGTCGTGCCGCGGGGCCGCTACACGATCCGGGCGATCTTCAAGCAGTCCTCGGAGCTGCGGCCTGCGAACAGCCGTGCGCTGACGGTCAGCGGCTTCTAGATCCGCTACGGTCGCCGACCATGGCCGAGCGCGTCCTCACGACGCGGGAGCTGAACCGGGCGCTGCTCGCCCGGCAGCTGCTCCTCGAGCGTGTTCGCCTGCCGATCGCGCGGGTGCTCGAGCGGATCGGCGGGGTCCAGAATCAGTATGCGCCGAACGGGTACATCCGCCTTTGGTCGTCGATCGACGGATTCGAGCGCGACGACCTGACGCGCGCGCTCGAGCGGCGGAGCGTGATCCAGGGGACCCTGATGCGGGAGACGATCCATCTCGTCTCCCGGCGCGACTACGCGCTGTTCGCCGCGGGGATCCGGCGTTCCAATCAGGAGTGGCGTCTGCGCATCGACAAGCGAACCAATGACCGGGAGGTCGCTGCAGCCGCGCGGCAGCTCGCTCGGCACCTCCGCGGACGGACGATCTCGCGGCAGGAGCTCGACGCGTTCGTCAGCGGCACGACAGGCGTCGGCCACTGGGTCGACCTCGTGCGCGTCCCGCCTTGCGGCACGTGGGAGCAGCGCGGCGCGCACACGTACGGTCTTGCCGACGAATGGGTCGGATCGCTCGACGCCACGGAGGACGAGGGCATCGAGCGCCTGGCGCGCCGCTACCTCGGCGCGTTCGGGCCGGCGACCGCGAAGGACCTAGGACACTGGTCGAAGATCTCGGCGAAGCGGCTCGCGCCCGTACTCGCGCGGATGCAGCTCCGCCGCTTCCGTGACGAGGCCGGCGCCGAGCTCCTCGACCTCCTCCGCGCGCCGCTGCCCGACCCCGAGACTCCCGCGCCCGTGCGGTTCCTCCCGACGTGGGACGCGACGCTGCTCGTGCACGCGCGCCGCACGCTCATCCTCCCCGAGGCCTACCGAGAGCGCATTTTCCACGTGAGGTCGCCGCACTCGTTCCCGACCTTCCTCGTCGACGGCCAGGTGGCGGGGACGTGGCGCCACGAGGACGGGCGGGTCAGGATCGAACCGTTCGCACGGCTCCCGCGCGGTTCCCGCGCCGAGCTCCGCGACGAAGCCGAGCGGCTCGCCGACCTCCACGCGTGACGGGAGCGAGTCCGCCGCTCTAGTCAGTGGCTCATCGTTCCGGGCGGGTTGCCGACCTTGAGCAAACCGACCTGGCCGAGATCGACGTCGGCGAATGCATGGCTGACGAACGGATAGAGGCCCACATCGTCGATCTTGACGTCGAAGACGCCGCCGCCGCCAGCCGGCACGATCACCGTCTGCACGCCCGTCTGTGGCAAGTTCGTTAGCCCACCGTTCACCCAGGCGCGGTCGAGCATTCCGCCGACGACGTGAAAGTTCACGTTGCTGGTCGGCCCGGCCGCGACGATCCAGAAGCGCGTCGTCTCTCCCGGCTTGGCAGTAAGTGGGTGTGTGACGTACTGGTTGGCGTAGCCGTTGAACGTCACCCAGTCGGACATCCTTGCGCGGGCCTTCGCCATGTCGAGCGAGGCTGGCTCCTTGATGCCGTCGCCGTTCATGTACCACTCGCTGCCGACGAGCACGTACTCATTGTCGACCTTCGGCAGGCTTTTCTTCGGCTCGACGATAATCGCGCCGTACATCCCGTTGGCGATGTGCGCGAGCACCGGCTTCGTGCCGCAGTGGTACATGTAGACGCCGGGATCCTTCGCCGTGAAACGGAACGTAAACGACTCGCCCGGCTGCGCATCGCGGAACGCTCGGTCGGGGGCGATGCGAGCGGCATGGAAGTCGATCGAGTGCGGGATCGAGCCGCCGTTCGTCAGCTTCATCTCGACCGTCTGACCCTCCCGCACGTGAATGATCGGGCCGGGGGCACCGTGGCCGTCGAAGGCCCACGTGTTGTACTTGACGCCCGGCGCGATCTCGACAGTCATGTCCTTCAGGGTCATGTTGACCCGCACGAGGTCGCCGGACTGGAGCGGCGGCAGGGTCGCATCGTACGGTTCGCGCGCCTTCGCGAGCTCCTCGGCGTTCTCCGGCACCTGGCCCGCGAAGCTCGCGAGCGGGAGCGCGACGTTGGGGTCCTGGACGGCCGCCGGCGTGGCCGCCGCCGGCTTGTCGTCACCTCGCGAGGCGGCCATCGAGTCGAGCGAGAACAGAACGGCTGCCGTCGCAGCAAAGACGGCCACCAGCACGAGCCCCAGCATCCCCTTAACCATCATCGTGCACTCCTCTCGTGTCGTTGTGACCACGGTAAGAGGCGCTGCCGGAAGCCGAATCAGGGCGGATCCGTAGTAGGTGTGCGGAAATCCCGCAAGGACGCTGCGGGGCGCTGCCGATGGCGCCGAGGCCCACCCCGCCGACACTGGACGCACACGAACTGGGAAACGCGAAAGGAGTCGCAATGACCCGCAAGCTCTTCGAATACGGTGGATGGATCGCCGGTGCCGTGCTGATCGTCTTCGGCGCTATTGCGATCACAATGGGCGTCAACGGACGCAACGAGGTCCGCAGCTCGCTCGCAGCACAGCAGATCACCTCCGGCGACGACGCCGCGGAGATCACCAACGGCAAGCTCCAAAATGGTGCCCTGATCAACACCGGGGCGAAGGCACGGGAGTTCGCCAAGGTGATGGAGTTCCACACCCTCGAGGCGACTGAAGGCAAGCGGTATGCCGAGATGGGCCGCTTCCTGACCCCGACCGGCGCGGACACGAGCGACGAGGCGTTGGCGGCGAAGACACCGGACGGCCGTCCCGTGGAGAACGGGCTCCGGAACATGTGGGTGACCGAGACCGCCCTGGCGACTGCTCTCAACATGTCGTTCATGGCGGAGCAGCTCTCGCTGTTCGGAATCGTCACCGGAATCGCGCTTCTCCTCACGGGCATCGGGTTCCTGGTGCTCTCGTTCGGTGGTGCGCTTCGCAAGCAGGACGCGATCACTCGTCAGGTTGCGCCGCAGAAGGCGGCTGTGGCCATCAGCTGAGCGGCGACTCCGCTCGCGACCGAAGGGCGGCTCCGGCCGCCCTTCGGCGTTCTCCGGATAATGGCGCCGTGGAGAAGCGCTTCCGCGCGCTGGTCAAGGCAGGCATCGCCGTCAGCGGCGAGCTCTCCCTCGACGCGGTCCTCCAGCGCATCACCGAGGCGGCGGCCGAGCTGACCGACGCCCGTTACGCCGCGCTCGGGGTGATCGATCCGTCGGGAACGGGGCTCGAGCGCTTCCTGGTCACGGGCATCGACGCGGACGCCGAGCAGCTGATCGGCGAGCGACCTCGGGGGCGCGGCATCCTCGGCCTGT
>JACCTU010000085.1 GCA_013812235.1 Actinomycetota bacterium
CGCCAAGATCCCTAAAGCGCGGCCGCTTCGTGGCCGCGTGCGCGCTGATCGCTCCGGACTGCACACGATGAGTGTCTGGGCCGTCCTCGCTGCGGCAGGAAGCGGCGAGCGGCTCGGGCTGGACCGACCCAAGGCGTTCGCGAACCTGCGCGACCGCCCGCTGCTCGCCGAGCCGCTCGAGCGGCTGGAAGCCTGCGAGTGGGTCGACTCGATCGTCGTCGCGGTCCCCGAGGGTTGGGAGGAGCCCGCGATCCTGCTGGCCGAGGAGCTCGGCGCCGGCAAGGTCGTCGCGTGCGTCACCGGCGGCTCGACGCGAGCCGAGTCGGTGCGCGCCGCGGTCGCCGAGGTGCCCGAAGACGCGTCGGTGATCGTCGTGCACGACGCGGCGCGGCCGCTCGTGAGCGACGAGATCGTGGAACGCGTCCTGAAGCCGCTCGCGGAGGGATTTCACGGCGCGGTGCCCGCGCTCCCCGTCGCCGACACGCTCAAGCGCGTGCAGGGCGGCGAGGTCGTCGAGACCGTCGATCGCGCAGATCTCGTTGCCGTGCAGACGCCGCAGGCGTTCCTGGCCGACACCCTGCGGACTGCACTCGGCGGCGACGTCGCCGAGGCGACCGACTGCTCGTCGCTTGTCGAGGCGGCCGGGGGACGGGTCGCGGTCGTCGAGGGCGATCACCGCCTGCTCAAGGTGACCGAGCCGGCCGACCTCGAGCTCGTCGAGCGGCTGCTCTAAGCGGCGAGCGATAGGCGCTGCGGCGGGCCGGCGGCTGCGGGCGGTGACTCGACGAGCTGCCGGACGCCCCCGAAGGCGATCACGCGAGCGTGCCGAGTGAAGCGGAGTCGCTGAACCTGCGCACGGACATTCGCATCCTCCGCAGAGGGTCGAGGGTGGCATCCCCCATTCGAGGGGCAGAATAACCCGATGCTCGTCGACTACCACCTGCATCTCCGGGCCTCCGTGAGCGCTTCTGAGGAGCTCGACCACACCGTGGAAGCGGTCGAGCGCTACGTCGAGCGGGCCCTGGAGCGCGGCGTGGACGAGATCGGGATCACCGAGCACGTCTACTACTTCATCGAGACGCGGCCCTTCTGGGCACTTCCGTACCAGCTCGACCGCTGCCGGGAAGCGCTTGGCCCCTACTGCGACGCAGTGCTCGAAGCGAAGCGGCGCGGGCTGCCGGTGAAGCTCGGGCTCGAGGTCGACTGGGTGCCGGACCGGGCGGACGACCTCGCCGCCGTGCTCGAGCCGTTCCCCTGGGACTACCTGGTCGGCTCGGTGCACTGGATCGGCGGGCTCGCCGTCGACCAGAAGCCGGGGCTCTGGGCGGACCGCTCGGTAGAGGAGGTCTGGGCGCTCTACACCCGCGAGCTCGAGGCAGCGGCCCGGAGCGGACACTTCGACGTGCTGGCGCACCCGGACCTCGTCAAGATCTTCGGCGATCGTGTCGAGTGGGACTGGCAGCCGGTGATCGACGCCCTCGACGGTGTTGCGCTCGAGGTGTCGACCGCCGGGCTGCACAAGCCGGTCGGCGAGCTGTACCCGGAGGCAAGGTTGCTGCGCGGGGCGAGCCGGATCACGGTCGCGTCCGACGCGCACCTCGCCGAGGACGTCGGGCGCGACTTCGAGGCGGCGGTCGAGCACGCGCGACGTGCTGGGTTCGAGACCGTCACGGTGTTCGACGGACGCTCGTCGCGCCAGGAGCCGCTCGGGTGAACGACTACCGCGTCGGCATCGGCGTCGACGTGCACGCGCTCGTCGACGGCGTGCGACTGGTGCTCGGCGGGGTCGAGATCCCGTCGCCCCGGGGACTGGCAGGACATTCCGATGGCGACGTGCTCACGCACGCGGTGATCGACGCGATCCTCGGCGCGGCGGGGCTCGACGACATCGGGGCGATGTTCCCGTCGGGCGATCCTCGGTGGGAGGGCGCTTCGTCGATCGATCTGCTCGCGCGCGCGTACGGAGGAGTGCAGTCGCTGGGGTTGGAGCTCGTGAACGTCGATTGCATCCTGATCGGCGAGGAGCCGCGCCTCGCGCCCTACCGGGAACCGATGCGCAAGCAGCTCGCCGGCGCGCTCGGCGTCGAAGAGGAGCGGGTCGCGGTGCGCGCGACGACGACGGACGGCCTCGGCTTTACGGGACGCGGCGAGGGACTCGCCGCGCAGGCGGTCGCGCTCCTAGGCCGGTAGCCGGACGGTTCCGTTCGCAGTAGCGACGAGACCGTCCCGCTCGAGCGCTTCCACCGCCTCGCCGTCGAGCTCCTCGAGCGGGCGCGGCGACTCGGCGATGAGCCGCAGCATCGCCGACCGGCGCTGCCGGAACGACCCCTCGAAGCGCGACTGCTTGCGCAGCGGCTCGTAGCGCCGGCCGCGCGAGGGACAGCGCTCGGCGAGCGGGCACTCATCGCAGCGCGGCACGCGCGCGAGGCAGACGGTTCGGCCGAGGTCCATCAGCGCCTGGCCGCACGACGGGTCGAACCGGTGGCCGGTTCGCTCCTCGATTCGCAGGACGTTCGTGTCGCGCGGCAACACAGCTTCTCCGAGCGCGAACGCGCGCACCGCCGCGGCCGTGTAGGGCCCGACGCCGGGCAGCTCGGTCAGGTCGTCCGGCCAGCCCTGCGCGGCGATCGCGCGAGCAGCGCGGTGCAGATTCAGCCCGCGGCGGTTGTAGCCGAGCCCCTGCCACTCGCGGATCACGTGGGCGGGGGAGGCGGTGGCAAGGGCCTGGACGTCGGGCCAGCGCTCGAGCCAAGCCTCGTAGCGCGGCACGACTCGGCTCACCTGGGTCTGCTGGAGCATCACTTCGGAGACGAGGATCGCGTACGGGTCGCGCGTCCTTCGCCACGGGAGGTCGGCGTCTTGGGCGCCGAACCAGGCGAGCAGCGCTTGCTCCACGCCCGGACTCTACGGTTAGCATCGAACGGTGACGGTGACCGCGGGTCGGGTTCGCTTCGCGCCGAGCCCGACGGGCTCGCTCCACGTCGGGAACGCGCTCAGCGCCGTCGCCAACCGCCGCGCCGGCGACTGGATGCTCCTGCGGATCGACGACACCGACGCCGCTCGCAACCTCGAGGGCGGGGAGGAGGAGATCCTGCGCGACCTCGAGTGGCTCGGGGTTGTCTGGGATCAAGGGCCGGTGAGGCAGAGCGAGCGCGTGGCTCGCTACCGCGACGCAGCGGCGAAGCTCGGCGAGCGCTTCGACGGGGTCACGCTCGTGCGCGAGGACGGGCGGCCGACTTACCACCTCGCGAGCGTCGTGGACGACATCGACTTCGGGATTACACACGTGATCCGGGGAAACGACCACCGCCCGAACGAGGTGTTGCACCGCGGGCTCGCCGAAACGCTCGGCGCCAAGCCGCCCGAGTACGTCCACCATGGGCTGATCCTCGGTGAGGACGGCAAGAAGCTCTCGAAGCGCGCCGAGGGGGCGACGGTCGCGTCGCTCCGCGAGGCCGGCATCCCTGCCGAGGCCGTGCGCGCGTACCTGGAGGAGCTCGGCTTGCCCGCGCACGACGTCCACTACGACCTGCCGCGGATCCGGCGGCTCGCGATCGACGCGATCGGCGCGCTCTCGGACGAGGAGCTGAGCGCGCGCGTGGGCGTGCCCGCGTCGGTCGCCCCTGCGCTCAGGGGCGCGCGCGACCTGAACGAAGCGCGCGACTACGCTGGGTCGATCTTGGAGACGCCGCGGCCCGCCGAGGTCCAGCCCGAGACGCTGCTCCGTTTCAGGGAGCTCGTCGAGCTCGAACCCAAGGAGCTCGTGCGGGAGCTGAAGGCCGTCGGGGGCGATCTGCGCGCGCTGCGACTCGTGCTGACGGGGCGCGAGCGCGGCCCCGAGCTGTGGGCGGTGCTGGCTGCGCTGCCGCGGGAGGAGCAGCTGCGGAGGGTCGATGCGGCTCTCTGACACGCTCACCCGCGGGCCGGCCGAGCTGCCCGACCCGCCCGGGCCCATGCGCATCTACTCGTGCGGACCCACCGTCTACCAGCGCATCCACGTCGGCAACGCGGTCCCGTTCGTGTTCGCGATGTGGCTGCGCCGCTGGCTGCAACGCACCGGCTACGAGGTGCAGCTCGCGATCAACATCACGGACATCAACGACAAGATCTACGAGGCGGCGCCCGGGGCGAGCGCGGAGCTCGCGCGCAACGCGACCGAGTGGTACCTCGAGGACACGAGCGGTCTCGGCCTTGGCCGGCCTGACTTCGAGCCGCGGGCGACCGAGACCGTCCCCGAGCAGATCGCGATGATCGAGCAGCTGATCGAGGCCGGCTTCGCCTACGAGGTCGACGGCGACGTCTACTACCGCGTCTCGCGCTTCGCGGAGTACGGGAGGCTCTCGGGACAGCGGCCGGACAAGGTCGAGGAGCAGGAGCCGAACCCGCGCAAGGAGGACGCGCGCGACTTCGCGCTCTGGAAGGCGAACAAGCCGGGCGAGGACACCTGGTGGGACTCTCCTTGGGGTCACGGCCGGCCCGGGTGGCACATCGAGTGCTCGGCAATGAGCGAGAAGCACCTCGGGATCGAGTTCGAGGTACACGGCGGCGGGCTCGACCTCGTCTTCCCGCATCACGAGAACGAGCTCGCGCAGTCGCGTGCGCTCGGCCACCGCTTCGCGAAGATCTGGATGCACAACGGGATGCTCAGGCTCGGCGACGCGGAGATGCACAAGTCGCTCGGCAACGTCGTGACGCTCCAGAACGCGCTCGCGACGTGGGGGAGGGAGACGCTGCTCCTCTTCTACGCGACGGGCCACTGGCGCAAGCCGCTCGACTTCACGGACGAGACGCTCGCGTCGGCGGCCGCGCGGGCCGAGGGCTTCCGCGACGTCTTCCGCTCGCCGTCGCAGCCTGCGCCGGAAGGCTCCTGGGAGCGCTTCGCCGCCGCACTCGACGATGACTTCAACACGCCGGAGGCGCTCGCGGTCGCGCACGAGTGGCGCGACCACGCCCTCCTCCGCCGCGCGCTCGAGATCTTCGGGCTCGAATCGCTCGGAGAGCTGCCGGAGGCGCCGCCGGAGGTGGTCGAGCTTGCGCGCGAGCGGGCGCGAGCCCGTGCCGAGCGCCGCTTCGACGACGCGGACGAGCTGCGCCGGGGGATCGAACAGGCCGGGTGGATCGTCCGCGACTCGGACGCGGAGTTCCAGCTCGTGCCCAGGTCGTGACGCGCGAGCAGGTCTACGGCCGCCGCCCGGTGCGCGAGGCCCTCCGGGGGCGCCGCGGTGTGCTCGAGCTCTGGGCGACCGAGCGCGCGCTGTCGGCCGAGCCCTGGCTTCGGGAGAACGGCAAGCGCGTCCACGTGAAGCCGGAGCGGGAGCTGACCGAGGCGGCCGACACGCGAGATCACCAGGGCGTGCTGGCCTGGGTCGAGCCGTACAGGTACGCCGACGCGCACGAGCTCGCGGCCGCCCGGCGTCCGCTGATCGTCGCGCTCGACCAGGTGTCCGACCCGCACAACCTCGGCGCGGTGATCCGGACGGCCGAGGCTGCGGGGGCGACCGGGGTCGTCGTTCCGGCGCACGGCTCGGCACGCGTCACACCGGCCGTCGCGCGGGCGTCCGCCGGGGCCGTCGAGCACCTGCCGGTCGCCGTCGTGACGAACCTCGCGCGCTACCTGGGCGAGGTGAAGAGCGGCGACCTCTGGATCGTCGGTGCTGCCGGCGATGCGCCGCGGTCGCTCTGGGAGGCCGACCTCTCCGGTGGGCTCGTGCTCGTCTTCGGCGCCGAGGGAAGAGGGCTGCGGCCTCTGGTGCGGCGCACCTGTGACGACCTCGTCTCGATCCCACTGGACGGGACGGTCGAGTCGCTGAACGTCAGCGTCGCGGCCGGCGTCCTCGTTTACGAGGCGAAGCGTCAGCGTGCCTGACCCGACCCTCTACCTCTTCGACGGCTGGAACCTGCTCCACGCGGGCTCCTTCGACGGGCCGACGGAGCTGATCGACCGGCTGGCGAGCTTCGTGGGGACGAGCGGGGCGCGCGGGATCCTCGTCTTCGACGGCACCGGCCCGGACGAGCGAATCGGCCCGCTCGAGATCCGCTTCGCCGAGCACGCGGACACCCTGCTCGAGCGCCTGGCGGCCGAGCACCGCGGATCCGAATCCGTCTGCATCGTCTCCTCGGACAGCGTGATCAGAGGCGTGTCCGGCCAGGAGGTGCGGACGGTCTCCTCGCAGCGCTTCCTGGCCGACGCGGAGGCGTCGGCCCATTCGAAGGAGCGTCCGCTCAGGCTCGGCGACCGCCTGGACGAGCGCACGCGCGCGGCGCTCGAGCGCCTGCGCCGCGGGCAGTAGCTCGCCTTCTTCGCAAAGAGCGAACATCTGTTCGTATCACATTAGGTCCACTGCAATACCCTTGTAACTTGGACCAGTTGTTGCTATCTTCCACCTCAAGTTCAGGGTGAGACTTCACCCGTCGCGCCATGGCAGCCCGCCCAGCCCACTACGCCCAGACCCCCGCCCGGGCCGCCCGAGAACTCGCCGACCTGCAGCTCGTGATGCGGGCGCGGAACGGCGACTCGACCGCGCTCGACGCGCTGATCCGGCGCTATGCGGGCTTCGTGCGCCTCAAGGCGAGCTCGTACTTCCTCGCCGGCGGCGACTCGGAGGACCTGATCCAGGAGGGCCTGATCGGTCTCTACAAGGCCGTCCGGGACTTCCGGGCCGACAAGGAGACCTCGTTCCGCTCGTTCGCCGAGCTCTGCGTAACCCGTCAGATCATCACCGCGATCAAGACCGCGACCCGCTTCAAGCACCAGCCGCTCAATGGCTACGTCTCGTTCAGCCAGACGCCGGCCGGCCAGGAGTCCGAGAGCGACTGCACCCTCGGCGACGCGCTTCCCGGCCCCTCGGTGGACGAGCCGCCGATCGTCGTGATCTCGAGCGAGGAGCTCCAGAGCCTCGTCTTCACGCTCGGAACCGGGTTGTCGCACCTCGAGACCGAGGCGCTCCGCTTGTACCTCGAGGGCAGCTCCTACGAGGACATGTCCGTCGAGCTCGGCTGCGACACGAAGACGATCGACAATGCGCTCCAGCGCGTCAAGCGCAAGGTGCTCCAGCACCAGCGCGGCCGGCAAGTACTCAGCTAAAACGCTGCGCGTTTTTGCTGATGGCGAGGCTACGATGGCGGCGCGCCGGAGTAGCTCAGCTGGTAGAGCAACTGCCTTGTAAGCAGTAGGCCGTCGGTTCGAGTCCGACCTCCGGCTCTCCGCGTGACCCGGCAGAAGTGCGGAGCACTTCTGCCGGATAGGTTCGAGCCCGGCCTCCGGCTCTAAGACGCGACTGCTGTCCGCTTGCGCTTTGAGTGCGCCGCCGTCGGGAGCTCCACGTGGAAGGTCGAGCCCTCACCTTCCCGCGAGTCCACCCAGATCCGCCCGTCGAAGCGCCGCACCAGCT
>JACCTU010000088.1 GCA_013812235.1 Actinomycetota bacterium
CGCGAGCCCGAACGCGTCGAGGACGTCGTCGGCGCGCGCTGCCTCGTGATGCTCGGCGACTCGGTCACCACCGACCACATCTCACCCGCCGGGTCGATCAAGCCCGAGTCCCCGGCCGGCAGGTACCTGGTCGAGCACGGCGTCGAGCGCAAGCAGTTCAACTCGTACGGGTCGCGGCGCGGCAACCACGAGGTGATGGTGCGCGGAACGTTCGCGAACGTCCGACTGAAGAACCTGCTCGTGGCGGGGAGCGAGGGCACCGTGACGGTCCACGTTCCGAGCGGTGAGGAGACGACGATCTTCGAGGCATCGGAGCGCTACCTCTCGGAGGGAACGCCGCTGATCGTGATCGCCGGCCGGGAGTACGGCTCCGGCTCGTCGCGTGACTGGGCCGCGAAGGGCCCGAACCTGCTCGGCGTACGCGCGGTGATCGCTGAGACCTACGAGCGGATCCACCGCTCGAATCTCCTGATGATGGGGATCCTGCCGCTGCAGTTCATGGACGGCGAGGGCCGGGAGGCGCTCGGGCTCACCGGCCGGGAGGAGTTTTCGATCGAGGGCGTCGAGAACGGCGAGGCACGCGAGGTGACGGTCCGGGCCGACGGTGAGGAGTTCCGGGCCCGGGTGCGGCTGGACACGCCGCGCGAGCGCGAGTACCTGCAGCACGGGGGGATCCTCCCGTACGTGCTGCGGCGCTTGCTGGCCGCGTAACCGAATCCCTCCCTCAGCCGTTGTGCCTCTGATGGGCAAGGGTCTCCTCATCGCGCTCCTCGCTGCCGTGGTCCTCGGGACGGCCGCGGTGTCGGTCGGCGCCCGGACGCCGGGGGCCGGAGGCGGCACGCCCGCACCGGCCGCGTTCCGGCTCTCGGACGGATCTGCGGGCTGCGCCTTCGACGGCACCCGGCTCTCGTGCGCAACGGCCTCCAGGCTCGAAGGGGTCGTGCTCGAGGCCGACGGCAGCTCACACCCGGCGGCCCGCGCGGTCACCTGGAACGAGACGACGCCGGTCCTCCAGCGCACGGAGAGCTGGTGGCACGGCGGCTTCTCCTGCCGTGTCGAGGGTGACCTCGTCTGCGAGAGCGAGAGCGGCTCGATCTCCGTCGGCGCCGGCGGCGTCGGCGGCGCGGCCTCATCCTTCACTCCTTGATAGCTTCCTAGGCAATGCCTAGGCAAGCTGTCCCGGCCGCCGAGGCGGCCCGGCGGCTCGGGATCAGCCTCGACACGCTGCGCCGCTGGGACCGGGTCGGGAAGATCCGCACGCTGCGGGATGCGGCGAACCGGCGCGTGGTGCCTGCGTCCGAGCTCGACCGGCTGAGCGGCCGGAGCGAGACCGACGTCTCGGCGCGAAACCGCTTTCCCGGGATTGTGAGGAGCGTGCAGGTCGACGGGCTGCTCGCGCTGGTGGAGCTCGAAGCTGGCCCGTTCCGCGTCGTCGCGGTGATCACCCGCGAGGCCGTGAAGCAGCTCGGGCTGGAGCCGGGATCGCCGGCGACCGCGCTGGTCAAGGCGACGTCCGTCCTGCTCGAGCGTTGAGACTCGTCGCGCTCTTGGCCGGGCTCGTCGTGCTCGCCGGCTGCGGAGGCAACGAGGACGAGCCGCTCACCGTCTACGCCGCGTCGTCCTTGACCGCGGTGTTCGAGCAGCTGGCGCCCGCCGCACGCTTCAACTTCGCCGGCTCCGACGAGCTCGCGACACAGCTCCGCGAGGGTGCGCAGGCGGACGTGTACGCGGCGGCGAGCCCGCGCTATCCGGGCGAGCTGTTCGAGGAGGGGATCGTCGACGAGCCGACCATGTTCGCGACGAACCGGCTGGTGATCGTCGTTCCGTCTGGGAACCCTGCGGGGATCGGCGAGCTCGACGACCTCGCGGGGGCAGACGTTCGCCTCGTGATCGGAGGCGAGGGCGTCCCGATCGGCGACTACACGCGGGAGCTGCTCGAGCGGGCAGGGCGGCTCGACGTGCTCGAGCGCGTCGTGAGCGAGGAAGAGGACGTGAAGGGCGTGCTCGCGAAGGTCGCCGCCGGGGAGGCCGACGCCGGGTTCGTCTACGCGACCGACGTGCGTGCCGCCGGCGGCGACGTCGTCGGGATCGAACTCCCGAGCGAGCTCCATGGGCGGATCGAGTACCCGGTCGCGGTCGTACGCGACACCGAGCGTGGCGAGGAGGCGCAGCGCTTCGTCGAGCTCCTGCGGTCGCCGCGCGGGCAGTCAGCGCTTCGCGCCGCGGGTTTCGGTCTGCCGTGAGGTCGCCGTTCTCTCTGATTCTCGCCGGCTCGACGACGCTCGCCGTGGTCTTCCTCGCGCTCCCGCTCGTCGCGCTCTTCCTGCGGATTCCACCGGGAGCCCTGCTCGACCAGCTCGGAAGCGACGTTGCGCGCGAGGCACTCGTTGTGTCGCTGAAGACGAGCGCCGTCGCGCACGTCGTCGTGTTGCTCGTCGGGACCCCGGTCGCGTACCTGCTCGGGACCCGCGTGTTCCGTGGACGGGGGCTGCTGATCGGCCTCGTCGAGTTGCCGCTCGTGCTGCCGCCGGCCGTCGCAGGGATCGCGCTGCTCGCGGCGTTCGGGAACCGCGGGCTCCTCGGTGGCTCTCTCGAAGTCTTCGGCGTGTCGCTGCCGTTCACGCAAGCGGCCGTCGTGGTGGCGATCGTCTTCGTCTCGAGTCCGTTCTACATACGCCAGGCCGCCGCGTCGTTCGCGGCCGTCGACCCGCTGCTGCTGGACGCCTCCCGAACGCTCGGGCGCGGGCCCGGACGAACGTTCCTTCGCGTCGCGCTCCCGCTCGCAGTCGGCGGGCTCGCCGCCGGTTCGTCGCTCGCCTTTGCGCGTGGGCTTGGCGAGTTCGGAGCGACGATCATCTTTGCGGGGAGTTTCGCTGGCGTCACTCGAACTGCCCCGCTTGCGATCTACGCAGAGCTGGACCGCGACTTCGACGTCGCCGTCGCGCTCGGCGTGCTGCTCGTCGTCTTCAGCATCGCCGTCATGGCCATCGTCGCCCTCCTCCTCTCATGGACACGCTCGAGCTCTCGCTCACCGTTCCTCTTCGCGCCTTCGAACTCCGACTCGACCTCGGCGTAGGCGCGGAGACGCTCGCGCTCGTCGGGCCCTCGGGGAGCGGGAAGTCGACCGTGCTCCGTGCGATCGCGGGCCTCGTTCGCGCAAGCGGGCGGGTGGTGGCGGGTCGAACGGCTTGGCTCGACAGCGAGCGAGGGGTCGATCTCGCGCCGGAGCAACGATCTGTCGGGCTCGTCTTCCAGGACTACGCGCTCTTCCCCCACCTGACCGTCGCGCAGAACGTCGCCTACGGCGGTCGCGCGCGTGCGGCCGAGCTGATCGACGCGTACGGACTCACCGAGCTCATGGGCGAACGACCGGCACGCCTCTCCGGCGGCGAGCGCCAGCGCGTCGCGCTCGCGCGGGCACTTGCGCGTGAGCCCGCGGTCTTGCTTTTGGACGAGCCGCTCGGCGCGCTCGACGCGCAGACCCGGGCGCACGTACGCGCGGAGCTGCGCGCTCGCCTGCGGGCGAGCGGCCTCCCGACGATCGTCGTCACGCACGACTACGAGGACGCTGCCGCGCTCGCCGAGCGGGTCGGCGTGCTCGTCGACGGACAGGTCGTGCAACTCGGAACGCCGGCAGAGCTCGTCGCCACTCCGGCGAGCCCGTTCGTCGCCCGTTTCACGGGGGCGAATTTGCTCGAAGGTATCGCGCGCCCGGGCACGGCCGGGCTGACCGAAGTGCTGCTCGACACAGGCGACGCCGTGTTCTCCGCGGATTCCGCCGAAGGGCGCGTGGGGGTGGTGGTCTATCCGTGGGACGTCGCGCTCGCGCGCGAGTCCCCAAGCGACTCGATGCAGAACCACGTTGCAGGAACTGTGGAGAGCATCGTGCCGGTGGGAAACCGGCTGCGCGTCCGCGTCGGAGGGATCACCGCCGAGATCACGGCGCCCGCTGCCGAGTCGCTCGAGCTCCGCGAAGGCGAGCGCGTCGTCGCGAGCTTCAAGGCAACGGGCGCAAGACTCGTGTCGCTCTAGGCGAGCACGAGCACCTGGAAGGCGACCATCACGGCCATGGAGACCGTCACCGCCGCCCCGACGA
>JACCTU010000094.1 GCA_013812235.1 Actinomycetota bacterium
CGTCAACGAGTTCTCGGAGCAAGAGCTGGAGCACATCTTCAAGCGGTACGGCGAGGAGCGCTACGCGAAGCAGATCGCCCGCGCGATCGGCCGCCGCCGGCGCGAGCAGCCGTTCGAGCGGACGCTCGACCTCGTCGAGACGATCCGCGCAGCGATCCCGGCGCCCGCGCGCTTCGGCGAGGGGCACCCCGCCAAGCGCGTCTTCCAGGCACTCCGCATCGCGGTCAACGACGAGCTCGGGGCGCTCGAGGCGGCGCTGCCCTCAGCGACCGCGATGCTTCGCCCGGGTGGACGGCTCGCGGTGATCAGCTTCCACTCGCTCGAGGACCGCCTCGTCAAGCGCTTCATGCGAGACCGCGAGCGCGGATGCACGTGCCCGCCCGATTTCCCGATCTGCGTCTGCGGCAAGGAGCCCGAGGTGCGGTCGCTCTCGAAGCGCGCCGTGCGCCCGAGCGCGGAGGAGATCGCCCACAATCCGCGCGCTGCGTCGGCGCGTCTCCGCGCGGCGGTCAAGGCCTGAGCATGTCGGGCTGGACGTCAGCGGCGCAAGTCGAAGCACCGGCGGTCTCTCGGCCTAGGCCTCGGCCTCGCCGCGCGTCGGCGGCGCCCCGGCGTCGGCTTGCGGGCGGCGTCGTCTGGATCGGGTTCCTCGCGGTGCTGCTCGTCGGCGTCGTCGCGGTGAACGTCGCCGTGCTGCGGCTGAACATGCAGATCGAGGAGCTCGGTCAGCAGCGCCTCGAGCTCGAGGCGCGAAACGCGCTGCTCGAGTCGCAGGTGTCGAGCACGCTCGCACCGGCCCGGATCGAGCGGGAGGCGCGCACGCGGCTCGGGCTTGTGCCCGCGGAGGAATCGACGTACGTCGAGCTCCGTCCGGGCCGGTGACCTCGAGGGTCGTCAACCGCCGCATCCGGCTGCTCTTCGTCCTGCTCTCGCTCGCGCTCGCCGGGTCACTCGCCCGTGCGGTCTGGTTGCAGGGCGTGCGCGCCCAGCCGCTCTCGCGTCTCGCAGCGAAGCAGCAGCGGCAGACCCTGGAGCTGCCGGCCCGGCGCGGTACGATCTTCGACCGCAACGGCGTTCCGCTCGCGCTCGGCGAGCAGGCGACGACGGTGTACGCAGACCCCACGCAGATCCAAAACGCACGCCTCGTCGCGCTGGCGGCGGAGAAGGCGCTCGGGCTCGACGCGGAGACGATCTTCCCGCAGCTCAAGGACACGTCGCTCGCCTTCGTCTACCTGCAGCGAAAGGCCGACTCCGCGAAGGCGGAACGTCTGCGAAAGCGCGAGCTGCCGGGCGTCGGCTTCTACACGGAGGAGCGCCGCCGTTATCCACAGGGCGCCGTCGGCGCGCAGGTCCTCGGCTTCGCCGGCCAGGACAACCGGGGGCTCGCCGGGGTCGAGCTTCAACTGGACGACGTGCTCCGAGGACGGCCTGGACGCGAGACGGTGATCCGGGACCCGTTCGGTCGCGTGGTCGATGTGCTCAGCGAGACGTCCGAACGGCAGGGCCGCGACGTCTTCCTCACGCTCGACCACCGCATCCAGGCGAAGGCCGAAGACGTGCTGCGGCGCACCGCGCGCCAGTGGGGCGCGAAGTCCGCGACCGCCCTCGTGCTCGATCCGAGCTCGGGCGAGATCTACGCGATGGCGACCGCGCCGACCTTCGACGCGAACCGCTTCGCGGAGGCGAGCCAGGACAAGCAGCGCAACCGCACGGCGACCGACACCTACGAGCCGGGCTCGACGTTCAAGCTGATCCCCGTCGCCGGCGCGCTCTCGGAGGGACTCGTCACGCCGGATTCCGCGCTGACGCTCGCGACGTCGATTCGCGTCGCCGACCGC
This sequence comes from Actinomycetota bacterium, assembly GCA_013812235.1. Taxonomy (GTDB): domain Bacteria; phylum Actinomycetota; class Thermoleophilia; order Gaiellales; family Gaiellaceae; genus JACCTU01. Next base: position 1,839 of record JACCTU010000094.1, read on the forward strand.
GTGATCAACGAGCACGAGCCGCGGCCGACGGTGCGGATGACGGTCGCCGACATCGTCGCCCAATCCTCCAACGTCGGCGCGATCACGCTCGGGCAGCAGCTCGGCTCGGAGCGGCTCGCGTCGTGGGTCGCCCGCTTCGGCTTCGGGAAGCGGACCGGCCTCGACCTTCCCGGCGAGACTCCCGGGCTCGTGCTGCCGCTCGAGCGCTGGTCAGGCTCGACGATCGGCAACCTCCCGATCGGGCAGGGGATCGCGGTCACGCCGGTGCAGATGGCGGCCGCGTACGCGGCGGTCGCGAACAACGGCGTCTGGGTGCAGCCGCACCTCGTCGGTCGCGTGGCGGGACGCTCTGCCGCCCGCGTCGGCCGTCGGCGCATTTTGACGCCCGTCATCGCGTCGCAGCTCGCGACGATGCTCACGGGCGTCGTCGCCGAGGGAGGCACCGGTCTCGCCGCCGCCGTGCCCGGGTACAACGTCGCCGGCAAGACCGGCACCGCCGCGAAGCCGCTCTCCGACGGCAGCGGCTACTCGACCTCGCGCTACGTCGCGTCGTTCGTCGGCTTCGTCCCGGCAACGAGGCCGCGGCTCGTGATCCTCGTCACCCTCGACGAGCCCACGACGATCTGGGGCGGCCTCGTCGCGGCCCCGGCGTTCCAGGAGCTGGCCCGCTTCGCGCTTCAGTACCTCGAGGTCCCACCGGACAACCCGGAAAACTGACCACCGGAAGCAAAAAAGGCAGCCCCCCGCCCGGGTGGGGGCTTGGGCTCCACCCGCGTTCCCCGCTTCGAGCGTACCCCCGCAGGTGTGCCGGAACAAGACGCGAATCGTCACGAACGTGGATCATCGCGGGATAGACTCGACCGCCGAGATGCAGCTCGAGCGTTTGATCGCGGCGCTCGCACCGAAGGACGTGGTGGGTCGCGCTCCGGTCGAGTTGAAGGACCTCGCGTACGACGCGGGTTCCGTCGCGCCGGGCGCGCTGTTCTTCTGCGTTCGCGGCTCGCGCGCAGACGGCCACGACTTCGCGCCGGACGCGGTCGCCCACGGGGCGGTGGCGCTCGTCGTCGAGCGTCCGCTCGAGCTCGCCGTTCCGCAGCTCGTGGTCGAGGACTCCCGCCGGGCGATGGCGGCCGCGGCCGGCGAGTTCTTCGGCTACCCGACGAACGAGCTCGAGGTGGCGGGCGTCACCGGGACGAACGGCAAGACGACGACCGCGTACCTGCTCTACGCGATCCTCGAGGCAGCAGGCTGGAAGCCCGGGCTGCTCGGAACGGTCGAGACGCGTGTCGGGGACCAACGACGCCCCGCCGTGCGCACCACTGCGGAGGCGATCGACCTCCAGCGGACGTTCCGCGAGATGCTCGACGCCGGCAACCGCAGCTGCGCGCTCGAGGCGACCTCACACGGCTCCGAGCTGCACCGCCTCGACGGCGTCCGCTTCGCCGTGCTCGTCTTCACGAACCTCACGCAGGACCACCTCGACTTCCACGGCACGATGGAGCGCTACTTCGACGCGAAGCGCCGGCTGTTCGCGCAGGACGTCCCGGCGGCGGTCAACGTCGGCGACGAATACGGTCGCCGGCTCGCGGCGGAGCTTCCGCACGCGCTGACGTTCGGCTTCAAGGAAGACGCGGAGCTCGGGCCGAGCGCGCTCGACGGTGTCGACTTCAAACTGCGCGGGCGCTTCAACGTCGAGAACGCACTCGCGGCGCTCGCAGCGTCGAGGCTGCTCGGGGTCGACGAGGCGGCCGCACGCGCGGGACTCGAGTCCGTTCGAGCGGTTCCGGGACGTTTCGAAGAAGTCGACGAGGGCCAACCCTTCACGGTGCTCGTCGACTACGCCCACACGCCCGATGCCCTGGCGAACGTCCTGCGCACCGCACGTGGGCTGGGCGGGCGCGTGATCTGCGTCTTCGGAGCCGGCGGCGACCGCGACCGCGACAAGCGCCCTCAGATGGGCCGCGTCGCGTCCAAGCATGCCGACGTCGCGATCGTGACCTCCGACAACCCCCGCTCCGAGGATCCTCGCGCGATCGTCGACGAGATCATCGTTGGTGCCGTCGGGCGCCTCGAGGTCGAATCGGACCGGCGCCGCGCGATCGAGCTCGCGCTCGACGAGGCTCAACCGGGCGACGTCGTCGTGATCGCAGGCAAGGGTCACGAGCAGGGGCAGGAGTTCGCGGACCGCAAGCTCCCGTTCGACGACCGCGAAGTCGCTCGGGAGCTGCTCCGACGCGCGAGAGTGCAGGCGTGATTCCGCTCACGATCACCGAGGTCGAGGCGCTCGGCGCCGGACGCGTCGAGGCGACCGGCGAGCGGATTACCGGCGTCAAGATCGACTCACGCCTCGTCGAGCCGGGCGATCTCTTCGTCGCGATCGGCGCGGGGAAGAACTTTCTCGCGGACGCGCACGCGCGCGGTGCGGCGGCGACGCTCGTGCCGAAAAACGGGTTCGCGGCGATCGGCGCGCTTGGCGCGGCGGTCCGGGAGCGAAGCGCCGCGCGCGTCGTCGGCATCACGGGCTCGACGGGGAAGACGTCGACGAAGGACGTTCTGCACGCGCTCTGCTCGCCCGTCGCGCGGACCGTCGCTGCGGAGGCGAGCTTCAACAACGAGCTCGGCGTCCCGCTCACCCTCTGCCGGCTCGAGCCGGGCACCGAGGTCTGCGTCCTCGAGCTCGCGATGCGAGGGCTCGGCCAGATCACCGCGCTCGCGTCGATCGCGCAACCGGAGATCGGTGTGATCACGGGCGTGGGTCCCGCCCACCTCGAGCTCGTCGGGACCGTCGCCGCGGTCGCGCAGGCCAAGGCCGAGCTGATCGAGGCGCTGCCCGGGGGCGGCGTCGCGATCGTGCCCTCGAACGTGACCGAGCTCGATCCGTACCTGCGCCGTAATGACCTCGAGGTGAGACGCTTCGGGCCCGGCGACGTGCTGCGCGGCCAGGTGGACGGCGAGCACACGCACGCGGTGCTCTCCGTCGGAGGGCGCGAGCTCGAGCTGACCTTCAACTTCGTTGCGCGCCACCACCTGCTGAACGCCTTGGCGGCGCTGCACGCGTACGACGCCCTCGGGCTACCCCTCGACCGGGCGCACGAGGGCGCGGGTGCGATCGCGTTCTCGCGCTGGCGCGGTGAGGAGCTGCTGCTCGAGGGAGGAGGACTGCTGATCAACGACGCGTACAACGCGAACCCGATGTCGATGCGCGCCGCCCTCGACCACCTCGCCGACCGTGCCGGCTCACGGCGGCGCGTCGCGGTGCTCGGGGACATGGCCGAGCTGGGCCCGGACGCGCCGCGCTACCACCGTGACGTCGGGCGCCACGCTTCCGCGGTGGGCGTCGACGTCCTGCTCACCGTCGGCCCGCTCGCCGAGCACTACGGCGATGGGCAGACAGAGATCCCGTCCGTCCGGAGCGTCGCCGGCGTCGACGAGGCGATCGCCGCGCTCCACGAGCTCCTGCAGCCCGGTGACTGCGTGCTCGTCAAAGCCTCGCGCGCGGTCGGTCTCGAGGTTCTCGCGGAAGCCCTCGCGGGGGCGCGAGTTTGAGTCGCGTCATCATCGCCGCGATCGTGGCGATGCTGCTCTCGATCCTGCTCGGCCCGCGCTTCATCGAGTTCCTGCGCCGCAAGGAACTGGGACAGTTCGTCCGCGAGGAGGGTCCGCAGGGGCACGTCGTCAAGCAGGGCACGCCGACGATGGGCGGGCTGCTGATCATCGTCGCGGCGGCGGCTGCGTTTCTCCCGCTCAGCCGCTACTCGACCGCCGGGCTGACCGTGTTCTTTGCAACCGTCGCGTGCGCGGCGATCGGTTTCCTCGACGACTTCATCAAGCTGACGCACCGCCGTTCGCTCGGTCTGTCGGGCCGCTGGAAGCTCCTGATGCTGCTCGCGATCTCGGCCGTGATCGGCTACCTCTCCAAGGATCGCGAACTGACGACCGAGGTCTACGTGCCGATCGTCGGCGCCGACATCGACCTGTCGTGGCTCTGGTACGGGCTCATCTTCTTCGTGATCGCCGGCGCCGCGAACGGCGCGAACCTGACCGACGGGATCGACGGGCTCGCCGCCGGCGTCTGCACGATCGCGCTGTTCACGTTCACGGCGATGAACGTGCTCACGTTCGTGCGCGGCGGGCAGCGCGGGGTCGAGAGCATCGCGGCGGTCGACATGGCGACGCTCGGCGCGGCGCTGATCGGCGGCGGCGTCGGTTTTCTCTGGTACAACGCCTTTCCCGCGGAGATCATCATGGGCGACACCGGGTCCTTCGCGCTCGGCGGAGCGCTCGGAGCGTTCGCGCTGTTGATGAACACGGAGCTCCTGCTACTGCTGATCGGCGGCATCTTCGTGATCGAAGCGCTGTCGGTGATCATCCAGGTGTTCACCTTTAAATACCTCGGCAGGCGCGTGTTCCTGATGGCGCCGATCCACCACCACTTCGAGATGAAAGCCTGGTCCGAAACAAAAATCATGGTGCGCTTCTGGATCGTGACTGGGATCCTGTGCGCCTCCGCGTTTGCGCTCTACTACCGCTTTTTCTTCGAGTTCCGTCCGGATCTCCTGCGGTGACGCTCCCGGGGAGTGCGCTCGTGCTCGGCCTCGCGCGCTCGGGGCAGGCGGCCGTCGCCGCGCTCGAGCAGCGAAGCGTGCGCGTCGTCGGCGCCGACCGCGACCTCGGCAACGACGACGACGTCTCGCTGCTCGACGGCGTCGAGCTCCTCGTCAAGAGCCCCGGCGTGCCGGGCGAGGCGGTGCTCGTCGTGGAAGCTCGCCGACGCGGGATCCCCGTTTGGAGCGAGCTCGAGCTCGGCTCCCGCGTCCTCGACAACCCGCTCGTGGCGGTCACCGGGACGAACGGCAAGACGACGACGAGCGAGTTGCTCGGCGTGATGCTCGGCGCGCCGGTCGCGGGCAACGTCGGCGTCGCGCTCTGCGAGCTCGGCGGAGCGGTCGAGCCGGGCTCTTGGGTCATCGTCGAAGCGTCGAGCTTCCAGCTGGAGGACATCGACACGTTCAGACCGCGCGTCGCCGTGCTGCTGAACCTCGAGCCCGACCACCTCGACCGTCACGCCTCGTTCGAGGCGTACGCGGCGGCGAAGCTCCGCGTCTTCGAGAACCAGGAGCTCGGGGACGTCGCGGTCGTCCCGCGCGGCTTCCGCGCGGTACCCGGCTTAGCTCGCCGCGCCGACTTCGACACCGACGACCCGCTCCCCGCCGAGCCGCTGATCCCCGGCGCGCACAACCGGGAGAACGCGGCGGCGGCGACCGTTGCGGCGAGGGCGGCCGGCGCGACCGAGGAGGAGATCGCGCGCGCGCTCCGCGAGTTCCCGGGCGTGCCGCACCGGCTGGAGTCCGTAGTCGAGAGGGACGGCGTCCTGTTCGTGAACGACTCGAAGGCGACGAACGTCGCGGCCGCGCTCCGGGCGCTCGCCGCCTACGACCGGCCGCTGCTCCTGATCGCCGGCGGCAGGGCCAAGGGCGAGTCCTTCAAGCCGCTCGCCGCTGCGGCCCATGGGAGGGTCGAGCGGGCGTTCCTGATCGGAGAAGCCGCGTCCGAGCTCGCCGAGGCGCTCGGTGAGCTTCCCCACGAGACGAGCCGCGACCTCGGGACGGCCGTCGCCGCTGCCGCCGCCGCGGCCCGGCCTGGGGAGGTCGTGCTGCTCTCGCCCGCCTGTGCCAGCTACGACCAGTTTCGGGACTTCGAGGAGCGAGGAGACGAGTTCCGGCGCCTCGTGGAGGCCCTCTAGGGCAGGCGTCGCAGCCCTCGCGTCGAACTCGCGCGAGGGAGATGAAGAAGGCGCATCTGGAATGGCACGTGCTCTTGTTCGTGACGCTCGCACTCGTCGCGTTCGGGCTCGTGATGGTCTACAGCGCGACCTCGGCGCCGGCCGCGCTCGGCGGTGGCAACCCGACGGGCTACTTGGCCCGCCAGGGGGTCTACGCGCTGATCGGCGTCTGCCTGCTCGCAGTTGCCGCCCGCACCGACTTCCGCGTTTGGCGAAAGCTGGCGCCGCCGTTTCTCGTCGCCTCGTTCGCGCTTTGCGTCGCCGTGCTCGCGCTGGGCGACCCGGTCAACGGCGCGCGCCGCTGGCTCACCGTCGGCCCCGCCGTCTTCCAGCCCTCCGAGCTCGCGAAGCTGGCGCTCGCCGTCTGGGCGTCCGCCTATCTCGCCCGCCGCCGGGCGCCGCAGACGCTCGCGGAGCTCGCGAAGCCGATCGGCTTCGTCGCCGCCGTGTTCTGCGCACTGATCCTGCTCGAGCCCGACCTCGGCACGGTGATCGTCGTCGTGGTGATGCTCGGCGGCTTGTTGCTCGTCGCCGGAACGCCGGTCCGGCTGCTCGGCACTGCCGCCGCGATCGCCACCGTCGTCGGAGTGGCCGCGATCTGGATCGAGCCCTACCGACGCGCCCGGGTCCTGAGCTTCATGAACCCGTGGGACGACGCGCAGGGCGCAGGCTTCCAGTCGGTGCAGGCGCTGATCGGCCTCGGCTCGGGCGGTCTGTTCGGCAAGGGGCTCGGGCAAGGCGTCCAGAAGATCTTCTACCTCCCCGAGGCGCACACCGACATGATCTTCGCGATCATCGGGGAGGAGCTCGGGCTGATCGGGTCGACCCTCGTGATCGCCGCCTACGGCGCGATCGCCTACGCAGGGCTGCAGGTCGCGCTCCGCTGCGCGGATCCCTTCGGCAAGCGCCTCGCCGCCGCGCTCACGGCGCTGGTCTGTGGCCAGGCGGCAGTCAACCTCGCCGCTGTCCTGGGAATCGCGCCGCTGACCGGAATTCCGCTTCCGTTCGTCTCCGCCGGGGGCTCGAGCCTCGTGGTGATGCTCACCGGCGTCGGGGTCCTCCTTAACATCGCTTCCGGTGGAGGGCGAGCGCTCGCTGCAGTGCCTGATCGCGGCCGGAGGAACGGCAGGACACGTGCTGCCCGCGCTCGCGATAGCGGAAGCGCTCCGCGCGCGCGGAGTGGAGGTGACGTTCGCCGGGTCGCCGGGGCGCGTCGAGGCTCGGCTCGTCGCTGACGCCGGCTATCCGTTCGACCCGTTCCGCGTCAGCGGCTTCCCGCGCCGGCCCGGGGTGCGACTGCTGCGCGCGGCGGTGCAGGCGGTGTCCGCGCCGTTCGCCTGCCGCGCTATCCTCGAGCTGCGCCGTCCCGACGTCGTGCTTGGCGCGGGCGGCTACGTCGCGGGACCGATGGTGCTTGCGGCGTGGTCCAAGCGGATCCCCGCGGCGCTCACTGAGGCCGATGCTCACGTAGGGCTTGCGAACCGGCTTGCGTCTCCGTTCGCGCAGCGACTCTTCCTGGCCTATCCGAGCGGGAAGGAACGCAGCGTCGGGCGGCCGATCCCGTCGAGCTCGCGCGTCGTCCCGCGGGACGAGGCGCGTCGCGAGCTCGGCCTCCCACTCGAAGGACGAGTGCTGCTCGTCGCCGGCGCGCTCGCCGGCGCTCGCTCGCTCAACGAGGCGGCGGTCGAGGCGTTCGGCGAGAGCGGCCCCGGCGTGTTGCACCTGACCGGCGAGCGCGACTTCGAGCTCGTGCGTGCGCGCGTCTCGCGTGACGACTACGTCGTGCTTCCGTCGACGGAGCGGTTCGGTGTGGCGCTCGGCGCCGCCGACCTCGCACTCGCGCGCGCGGGCGGCTCCGTTTGGGAGCTCGCGGCTGCGGGCCTTCCCGCCGTGTTCGTCCCCTACCCGCATGCGACGGCCGACCACCAGACGCGAAACGCAGAGTACTTCGAGCGCGCGGGCGGCGCGGTCGTCGTGCCGGACTCGGAGCTCGAGCGCGCGCTCGACGTCGTGCGCTCGCTGCTCGCGGACGACGCAGAGCTCGCCGCCATGCGCAAGGCGATGCTCGGCGCCGCACGCCCGGACGCCGCTGAGGAGATCGCAGAGGAGCTGGTGCAACTTGCAGCGGCCGCTCGCCGGTAGGCGCCTCTGGTTCGTCGGGATCGGCGGTGCCGGGCTGTCGGGCTACGCGCTCCTCGCGCACGCGTGGGGGGCCGACGTCGGGGGTTGGGACCGCGTGGATACGCCGTACCTCGCGAACGTCCGGGGGGCGGGGATCGACGTGTCGATCGCGCCCGAGCCGGTTGTCCCGGACGGGTGGGAGGCAGTCGTCTCGTCTGCCTTCGGGGTCCCCGGCAAGAGTCGCGCCGAGTTGCTCGCCGAGCTGGTCTCGCTGCAGCGCTCGATCGTCGTCGCCGGCGCGCACGGCAAGACGACCACGACGGCGATGATCGCGTTCGTGCTCGATCGGCTCGGGCTCGACCCGTCGTTCCTGATCGGGGGCGAGATCCCGCAGCTCGGCGGGAACGCGCGCGCGGGGGAGGGGTGGCTCGTCGTCGAGGGCGACGAGTCGGACCGGACGATCGCGGCACTCCGGCCGGAGATCGCCGTCGTGCTCAACGTCGACCTCGATCACCACGCGACGTTCGGCTCGCTCGCCGAGGTGCGGGCGCTCTTCGACGCGTGGCTCCCGCACGTGCCGAACGTCGTGCGCGGCGAAGAGCTCGACCCGGTCGCGTTCGAGCTCCTGCTGCCGGGCGAGCACAACCGGCGCAACGCTGCCGCAGCACTCGCTGCCCTCGAGCTCGCCGGCGTGGACCGCGCGCCGGCGGCGCACGCGCTGCGGGAGTTCGCAGGCGCGGGCCGCCGCTTCGAGCTTCGCGGCGGCGACGGCGTACGCGTCTACGACGACTACGCGCACAACCCGGCCAAGGTCTCCGCTGCGCTCGCCGCCGCGCGCGAGCTCGAGCCGGGTCGGGTGCTCGTCCTCTTCCAACCGCATCTCTACTCGCGAACGCGGCATCTCGCGCACCAGTTGGCGCGTGCCCTCAGCGCGGCCGATGCAGTCGCGGTCACCGACGTGTACGCGGCGCGGGAGGAACCGCTGGAAGGTGTCACGGGCAAGCTCGTCGTCGACGCCCTCGCCGAGCTCCGGCCGGGGATGCCGGTCGCGTGGACGCCGCGGCTCGAAGACGGCGTGCGCTTTCTCGCGGGGCGCGCGCGGCGCGGCGACGTGGTGCTGACCCTCGGCGCCGGTGATATCGACCGCGGGGCCGATTTTCTCGTCGCGGAGCTCTCGTGACGCCCGAGCATGGTGTCCCGCTCGGGCGCTTCACGACGCTCGGCACCGGCGGCCCAGCTCGTGCGTTCGCTCGGCCGGAGAGCCTCGAGGAGCTGCACGAGGCGCTCCGCTGGGCGGCGGAGCACGACGCCGGTGTGGCGACCGTCGGGCTCGGCTCGAACCTGCTCGTCGCCGACGAGGGAGTTGACGCGCTCGTGCTGAAGCTTGGAGGCGCGCTCGCGAAGGTGGAGCTCGACGGCGAGCTGGTGCGTGCGGGGGGCGGCGTGGCGAACGCGGTCGTCCTGCACCGCGTGCGCGACGCGGGTCTCGGGGGGTTCGAGTTCGCGTGCGCGATCCCGGGCACGACCGGCGGCGGCGTCTGGATGAACGCGGGCGCATACGGCGGCGACTTCGCGCAGGTGCTCGAGCGTGCGCTCGTGGTCGACCTCGACGGCACGCGGTGGCTCACGCCGAGCAAGCTCGGGCTGCGCTACCGACACTCGGAGCTTCGACACGGGCAGGTCGTGGCCGAGGTCGAGCTGCGGCTGATCCCCCGTCCGGTCGAGGAGATCAGGGCGACGGTCGCCGAGCTGCAGGCGCAGCGCAAGGCCGCGCAGCCGACGAACAGGCGCACGTTCGGCAGTGTCTTCAAGAACCCCGACCACGAGCTCTCCGCGGGCCGGATGCTCGAGGCGTGCGGGCTGCGCGGGTTCCGGCTGGGCGGCGCGCAGATCTCGCCGCGCCACGCGAACTTCATCGAGAACGCGGACGGAGCTGCGACGGCGGACGCCGTGGACCTGATGGCCGAGGCACGCCGGCGCGCGTGGGAGCAGTACGGCGTCGAGCTCGAGCACGAGGTCGAGTTCCTCGGGCCCGTCGAGCTGCCGCCGCTCGAGCGGTAGGAGCGCCGGACCGGGCGGCGAAGGTGCCGCAATGGCCCTCAAGGACCAGCGGTCGCCTGCGCGCATGAAGGCTGCGGCGGCCGAGCTGCCGCGCCGCAATCGGGTCGATCTTCGCCGGCTGCTCCCGTCGGCGTCCTCGCTGCTCATCGGCTTCACCTTGCTCGCCCTCGGCGTGGCGGCGTACGGCGTCGCGCGAGAGACGGGGCTCTTCGCGATCCGCCAAATCGAGGTCGTCGGCGCACCGCCCGACGTGAGCACGCGGGTGGGCGCTGCCCTCCAACCGTTCGAGGGGAGGAGCCTCGTCGGATTGCGCGCAGCAGACCTCGACCGCAAGATCGTGGGCCTGCCGGACGTGATCGGCGTCACGCACGACCGTGCGTTTCCGCACACGCTGCGCGTGTACGTCCTGCCGGAACGCGCGCTCCTCGTGTTGCGGCGCGGGGAGGAGTCGTGGCTCGTCTCGGCGCGCGCCCGGGTGGTCCGACCGCTCGAGCGGGGCGCACGGCCGATGCTGCCCCGGATCTGGGTCCCGCGCCAGGTGGACGTCGGCGTGGGAGACACGCTCGCCGACGGTCCCGCCCGGCGGGCTGTGCGGGTGCTCGTCCTCGCCCGCAACGGCCTGCCTGCCCGCGTCCACTCGGTTCGGCTCGAAGGACCCGAGACGACCCTCGTCCTGCGCTCCGGGATCGAGGTCCGCCTGGGTCGTGAGCACGATCTCCAGCTGAAGCTCGCGGTCGCCGCGGAGTTGCTCCGAGAGCTCCCCGAGTTCGCCTATCTCGACGTGGCGGTGCCCGACCGTCCCGTCGCCAGCTCGGCGGACACTCAACCTCAACTCGAGGTTGACACAGTCCAGGGGTAGCGATTGTTGACACGATTGACAAGCACACGTACCCTCCGGTGCAGAAAGCCCTGCACAACCCCCAGGCTCCAGTCAAGCTTTACGTCGAGGGACATCCAGAATGAGAGACCAGACCGGTAACTATCTCGCGGTGATCAAGGTCGTCGGCGTCGGCGGCGGCGGCACGAACGCGGTCTCGCGGATGGTCGAGGCCGGACTCTCCGGGGTCGAGTTCATCGCGGTGAACACGGACGCGCAGGCGCTCGTGATGAGCGAGGCCGATGTGAAGATCCACATCGGCTCGAAGGAGACGCGCGGCCTCGGCGCCGGGGCCGACCCGGCCGTCGGCGAGGCCGCCGCTCAGGAGAGCCGCGACGAGCTGAAGGAGGCGCTGAAGGGCGCCGACATGGTCTTCGTAACCGCGGGCGAAGGTGGCGGTACCGGGACCGGCGGCGCGCCGATCGTCGCCGAGCTCGCAAAGGACGAGCTCGGCGCGCTCACCGTCGGCGTCGTCACGCGGCCGTTCTCGTTCGAGGGACGCCGACGCGCCGAGCAGGCGCAGGTCGGCATCGGAGACCTCTCCGAGAAGGTCGACACGCTGATCGTGATCGAGAACGACCGGCTGCTCCAGGTGGTGGAGAAGCGCACCTCGATCGTCGACGCCTTCGTGATGGCCGACGACATCCTCCGTCAGGGCGTGCAGGGGATCACCGACCTGATCACCGTGCCCGGCCTCGTCAACCTCGACTTCGCCGACGTGCGCACGATCATGCGCGACGCCGGCTCCGCGCTGATGGGGATCGGCGAGGCGTCCGGTGAGAGCCGTGCCGCCGAGGCCGCACGGACGGCGGTCTCGTCGCCGCTCCTCGAGGCGTCGATCGAGGGCGCGACCGGGATCCTGCTCAACGTCTCCGGCGGCACGGACATCGGGCTCTTCGAGGTCAACGAGGCGGCCGAGGTCGTCACGGGCGCCGCCGACCAGAACGCAAACGTGATCTTCGGCGCCGTAATCGACGACAAGCTGGGCGACCTGGTGCGCGTGACCGTGATCGCGACCGGGTTCGGGCCGCAGCGGCGGCGCCGCAAGCGTGAGGAGAGCCTCGTCGTGCCCGAGGCGCGGGCCCGCGAGCGCTTCGAGGTCTCCGACAACGCGCTCGACGTGCCGTCGTTCCTGCGCGACGACTGAGGCAGGTTTCAGATCGAGCGCTCGAGGTAGATCACGAGTGCCTCAAGAGGCCGGCGTTCAACGTCGGCCGTACGACCCGGTCCGTCG
>JACCTU010000109.1 GCA_013812235.1 Actinomycetota bacterium
GTCGTAGGTCGCCGGCTCGAACGTGCGCAGCTCGAGCGTCGTGACGGGAGTCCCGCGGACGCCGAAGTCGAGGGTGTAGACCGTCGTGCGGGCTCGTTCCCTCGAACTTGGGAGCACGCGGTGCCGTCGGCGCACGAGGTCCGGCCGCTCGAACTCGCCGAGCACGGTCGCGTCCGTGATCCTTGCGACGCCCGTCGCGCGCAGCTGGAGAAAGCGCTGGTCGGTCGGCGGCAGCACGATCGTCGTACTCCGTGCACGCTCGGCCCCGGCGACGTCGTACACGGTTGTGGTCGAGAGGCTCGTGAACGGACCGTTCCGTGAATCCGCGCCGAGCGCCGTCACGCGCCCGACGAAGTTGCCGCCGGCGATCCCGAGCTCGACGCGCTGGTAGACGCGTCGGCCCGGGCCGACGTCCACGAGCGCGACCGCGACGTTTCCCTGTCGCCCACTGTTGAGAACAGCCGCCGGCAGGCCGACCTGAACACGATCGCCGGGAACGAAGCGCCACGGAACCTGCTCGCCGCCGGCGTCGACCACGCGGAGGTCGGCGAACCCCGGACGCGCGTGCGCGAGCAACAGACCGTCGGGCTCGAAACCGATCTTTCCGCCGGCGACCTGCTCCGGGAGGACGCGGGAGTAACGGAAGTCGCTTTGCTGGACACCGGCGGCGAGCGACGTGGCCGCCAGGAGGGCGACCAGCTTCACGGGCGCTCACCCTCCTTTCGGATCCTTTGGTAGGCGAACGCACCGGCGAGCAGCAGAAGCCCGAGCGCGATGAACGAGAGCACGCGGTAGATCTCGTCGAGCTCGTTGAGGTCGTAGACGATGACCTTCGCCGCCGCCAGCCCGAGCAGCCCGAGGCCACTGAGTCGCAAGCGCTTGTCGTCGCGGGCGAGCCCGTAGACGACCGCGGCGAGCCCGGTTGCGCTCCAAAACGCGGAGAGGAGGACCTGCGGCGTCTGGCCGGGAGCGAGCTCGCCGCCGGAGGTCAGGTCGACGATCGCGAGGGATGGCGCGTAGATCGTGCCGACTGCGCCCACGAGGGCGAGCAGCTTGTCGAGCGGGGCCGGGGAGAGGCGGGCCGCGGCGAGCGCGGCGAGCGTCGTCGCCGCGACAGCGAGCAGCGCGCTGCCCAGATCGTCCACACCGTCCCGCAGCGCGAGCGGCGGCGGCGCCTCGATCAGCAGCGTGTGCGCGGCCGCGAGGCCGACGAACAGCGCCGGGGCGACCCCGCCCAGCCCGACGAGTCTTCGTTCGGTCAGGAACGCCAGCGCCACGGCGAGCGCCGCCCACGCGACGACGACCGGCACGCCCTCCAGTGCGATCGGCACGAGGTACGCGAGCCCGGCGAGGGCCAGCAGGTCGAGCGCGTCCGTGAATTCCGCCCACGTGCCCCGGTAGAGCCTCGAGACGATCGCCGCCGCCGCGCTGACGAGGACGAGCGCGACGACCGCAGACCACTCGGGAGACTCGACGAGCCGGTCGGGCCGTGCGTCGAACACGAGCACATGTGCCGACGTCGCCGCGAGGAAGCCGACCGCGGCGACGTAGTCGCGGTCCCGTTCCATCCGGCGTGCGAGCCAAGCGAGCAGCACCGCCTCGACAGACCAGGCTGCGACGAGCGCTGGTCCGTCTAGCGCGAGCGCCGCGCCGATCGCGGACAGGCCGATCCCGACCGCGAGCAGGAGCAGCGAAACCTCCTGCGAGATTCGTCCGCGCAGGGTCGCCGCGCCGAGCGCGACGTGGACGAGCGCGACCCCGATGACCCATCCTGTCGCCGCGTCGGAGTGTCCCGACTCGTCGAGCATCAGCCAGCCAGCGCCCGAGGTCAGGATCGCGTCGCCCAGCAGGAGGCTCGCCGAAGAGAAGCGCAGCTTCTCGGTCCGGTCTCGCAGCTCGTAACCGACCGCGGCGACCGCGTAGAGCAGCCAGAACGCAGCGAGCACGACGAGCGCGAGGGCGAGCGAGTCGTCGTACGAATCGGCGAGCCAGGCGACGAGCTGCAGCGCACTCGTCACGAACGCCGCTGCGGCCAGCCAGTCCCAGCGTTTCCAGAGGAGCACGCCTGCCGCGGAGACGAGGGCGACCGCCATGAACGCGAGCGCGACGCCGGAGGTCCCGGCTTCGACGAGCACGGGCGAGAGCAGCGCGCCGACGATCCCGATGCCGGCGAGCTCCCGGGAGTCCCAGCGCACGGCGATCGCCGTCGCCGTCGCCCCCACCAGAAGCGCGACGCCGAGCCCGAGTGCCGGGGCGACGAGGCCGTAGAGCGTGGTCGCGGCCGTCGTCGAGGCGTAGAGCGAGGCGATCGCGGCGGCGACCGCAGCGAGCGAGGCCTGGCTGCGACCCTTC
>JACCTU010000126.1 GCA_013812235.1 Actinomycetota bacterium
GCTCAGCCGGCGAGCAGGCCCGTCACGTACATGATCGCGACGCCGCCGAGGAACCCGCCGAGCACCCAGCCGCTCGTCAGGCCTCCGGGTGCGCGCGCCCGCAGCCACCGCCCCACCTCGACGACGACCTCGAAGGCCGCACCGGCCGCAGCTGCGAAGAAGACCACGCCGAGCACGTCGCTCCGCACGTAGCCGCCGGTCCACGTGCCCAGGATCGTCGGCCCACCTGCGATCAGGACGAGCAGCCCGAGCCGCGCGTACGACGCGCGCCGCTCCTCGGTCGTTGCCGTTGCGATCCCCAGGCCCTCGGTCACGTTGTGGACCATGAAGCCGATGATCAGGAACGTGCCGAGCGCGAGCTCGCCGAACGCGAACGACGTCCCGATCGCGAGTCCCTCGCCGAAGTTGTGCAGCCCGATCCCGACCGCGACCAGCGTCGCGAGGGCTGCGAGCTTGTGCGAGAGGTACGTCAGCGTCAGGTAGGAGACGACGAAGCCGAGCAGGACGATGCCCGCCCCGCCGAGTGCCGACGGCAGCGCCGCTTGCAGCGCAAACGCCTCGGACAGCGCCTCGAGTGCGAGGAAGGTGAGCAGTCCAGCGGTCAGCGCCATGAACGCGGCGAGCCACTCGGCCCGAGCGCGCCGCAGCGACGGCAGCCAGAGCAGGCCGAGCGCAACGGGCACCACGCCGACGAAGAGCCCGACGAGGCCGAAGCCAAGGAAACCCTTCGCGGACGGCTCGGGCGTCTCCACAGCAGCGGCGACCTCGTGCGTCGTCTCGATCCCGGACGAGCTGGTGATCCCGACCAAGATGGGCTCGTCGACGACCCAGGCGTACGGGATCACGATCGTCGTCGAGCGCAGCCGCTCGAGCGTCCGGTCGCCGTCGAGGCTGAACGGGACGATCGCGTCGTCGACCGTCACGGCGGCGATCGTGAGCTCCTCCGGCTGCGGGTTCGTCACGCGAACCTTGATCTCGCCCGGCGTGAACTCGACCCGGCGGACGTCGAACGCGTCGGCCGGCGGGGGGGTGCGTCCGAGCAGGTCGATCAGCGAGCCGCCGGTCGTCGCGAAGAGCGAGACCATCGCGACGAGCGCCACGAGCGGGACGAGCGCCCACAGTCGCCACGCTCCCGATGCCCGAGCTGCGACCGTCGTCATTCGACCACGTCGAAGAAACCCATCCACCCGAGCTCGGTGAACTCCGACTGGTGCGCGTGGAACATGAATCGCCCCGTGTTCGCGAAGTCGATCTCGAGGATCCCGCGCTCACCTTGGCAGAGCATGATGGTGTCGGTGTACTCGACGACCTCGTCGCGGCCCGTGTGGTAGTAGCGGAAGAAGTCGCCGTGCAGGTGGAACGAGTTGATCAGGTCGAACTCGGTGAGGTTCGCGAGGTAGATGCGCACCGTCTGTGAGCGGGAGACGCGAATCGGGTAGCGCGCGTAGTAGAACGCAGGCCCGTTGGCGGCGTAGAAATTGTTCCCGCCATCGCCGTCGGTATCGAACCCGTTCAGCACCATCACGAGCTCCTGCGCCGGCTTGCGCGGCTTCGGTGGGTCGATGATGAACGCGCCGTAGAGGCCCTTGTGGATGTGCTTCTTCAGCGGTGTCGAGTGACAGTGGTAGAGGTGCATGCCCCAAGGCTTCGCCGGAAACTCGTAGGTGAACTCGCCTCCCTTGGGGATGATCTCGAAGACGCCGTCCATGTTCGCGGGGTGGATCCCGTGGAAGTGGATCGTGTGCGGGTGCTCGCCCTCGTTGCGGAAGCGGACGCGGAGGAGGTCGTCCTCGGTCGCGCGGATCACGGGGCCGGGCGCGGTTCCGTTGTACGTCCACGCCGGGTAGGTGACGCCCTGCGCAACCTCGATCTCGACGTCGCGTGCGGTGAGCGTGTAGTCGCGGACGCGGCCTGGCTGGTGCGGAAGCGCCGGCGGGGGTGTGAGCAGCGCGTCGATCGCCGGGTTGCGCGGGATCGAGGGCGCCTCGTTCCCGATCATCGCGGCATGCCCCTCCGGGGCCTGTGTCTGGTCGTGGCCTTCGTGGTTCGCGGAACGCTCGGTCTCGGCGAACGCGACCCGCGCCAGCGGGCCGGCCGCGACGAGCGGCACGACGGCTCCGAGGAGCCTCTTCCGGCTGAATTTTGCCATAGCTAAACTGTATATTAGAGATACCTTGAGCGAAACCGCAAGCCTCTCCACATCTGTGCAGGACTACGTGAAGGAGCTCTACAAGCTCCAGGCCGGCGGCCGGGCCTCCACCTCGGCGCTCGCCGGCCGGATGGGCGTCGCGCCCGCCTCTGCGACCGGGATGCTGAAGAAGCTCGCCCAGCTCGGCCTGGCGGAGCACGAGCCCTACCGCGGTGCACGCCTGACCAGGAGAGGCGAACTGGTAGCGATCGAGATGATCCGCCACCATCGGTTGCTCGAGCAGTACCTCTCGACGCAGCTGGGCCTGCCCCTGGAGGCCGTCCACGCCGAGGCAGATCGGCTCGAGCACGCGCTCTCGGAGGAGCTCGAGGCGCTGATCGACGCCTCGCTCGGCTTCCCGACACACGACCCGCACGGCGACCCGATCCCGAGCGCGAAGCTCGAGCTCGACCCCGCGCCCGGGCGCTCCCTCGCAGACGTCGACGCCGGCGCGTCCGCCACCGTGCGGCGGGTTCCAGACACCGACCGCGACCTGCTTCGCTACCTCGGCGAGCTCGGCCTCGTCCCGGGGGCACACGTCGCGGTGACGAACCAGCAGCCCTTCGGCGGCCCCGTCGTCGTCCGCGCCGGCGGCGCCGACCACCCGATCGCCCGCGAGCTTGCCGCGCGCATCGGCGTCGAATAGCCGCGAAGATCGACATCGTGAGCGACCTCGCGGTCCTCGGGAACGTGGCGATCGACGTCATCGACGGCGGCAGACCGCAGCTCGGCGGCGGGCCGTACCACTGCGGCCAGGGGCTGCGCCTGCTCGAGCGGCGCGCGCACGTCGTCGCGAAGTGCGCGCCGGAGGATCGCGCGCTCGTCGTCCCGCCGCTCGCCTCGCTCGGCTTGCAACTCACGATGGTGGACGCGGAGCGAACCGCCGCGTTCGCCCTGCGCTACGAGGGTGAGGCGAGGACGACTGAGCTGCGGGCCGTCGGCGACCCTTGGCGCCCGGACGAGCTCGCGGCGATCGGCGGCGCGCCGTGGGTGCACGTTGCTCCGCTCGTCCAGACGGACTTCCCCGCCGAGACGATGGAGGCGCTCGCGGTCGGGCGCAAGGTCTCGTACGACGGCCAGGGG
>JACCTU010000155.1 GCA_013812235.1 Actinomycetota bacterium
GACAGAAGCTGGCCACAGCTCCGCCGGACGCAGGCGAGGTTAGCCGGGGTGTTTTCGAGTCGGGCGAAAACTCACAAAGTTCTTACCTTGTGTGGTGAAACCGAAATAGAGGAGAACAACCCCGAGCACGATGAACACGGCTGTCTGCGCGACGCCGAGGCCCGCAACCGCGCTGCCTGCCGCAGCCGCGGTGACGCCGGCCAAGATGAGCGTGTTGCCAACAGGACGTTTGCGGATCGTAGAGAGCGCGACGACGACGACCGCGAGCGTGCCGAGCGAGTTCGCGGCGATCGCGAGGATGCGCTCGGGGAAGAGGTCGAGGTGTTGCTGCGCTTCGGGGATGGTCGTGCCGGAAACCGAAGACGTGAGCGGCGAGGTGAACCCGATCCCGATCGCAAGTCCGGTGTAGAGCAGTCCGACCGGAGCCGCCCAACGTCGGCCGACGAGAAGCAGCGAACCGACTCCGAGCAGCGGGGCCGTCAGCAGACCGCCGCCCGTGTAGTAGACGCGGAACGACGTCTCGTTCCAGCCCGCCGCGGCGCCCCACGCAAGAGCTGCGGACGCGAGCGCGTACGCGAGCAGCGATGCGGACCATGCGGCGAGCTCTGGCGCCCCCGTCGAGCGCCAACGGCGTGCGAGGCTCCCCGCAAGCCGGAAGGCGAGCAGTGCGGCGCCGAACGCGAGCAGCGACTCCATCGACGCGGAGCGTAGTAGGGTCGAACGGTGAAGCGTGCGCTCGTCCTCGCCGCTGCGGCAGGCGCGCTCGTTCTCGGTGCCGCCACGGGCGACGCTGCGCCGCGCATCGACTTCGCGGGCGTTGCGCTCAACGTCCTACCGCCCGGCCAGGGCGGAGCGCTCGGAGTCGGTCCACACGGCGTCGACCAGATCGCGCTGTACGACGGCCTGACACCACTCGGCGGAAACGTGACGCAGCGGGACTTGACGCGCTTCTTCAAGTCCGCGCGCTTCGGCGTCGAGGGCAAGCCGGAGCGGACGGTTCGTCCACGCGAAGGTCTACGGATCGTGCGCGACCGCTGGGGCGTCCCGCACGTCTACGGCCGCACGCGCGCCGACGTCGAGTTCGGCGCCGGCTGGGTGACGGCCGAGGACCGCGGCCTCCTCCTCCAGCTGCTCCGTCCTGCGGGGAGGATCGCCGCGCTCGACGTCCCGGGCATCGACGCGTTCTCGTTCGCGCTCTCCGGCCGCGGCTTCCAGCCGAGCGCGCAGGCCGAGCGGCAGCTCAGCGGCACCATCGCGCTCCTGCAGGCGACGCGCGACGGGCGACAGCTGCTCGCCGACGTGCGCGCGTTCGTCGCGGGTATCAACGCGTACCACCGGGCCAACCAGCTGCCGATCGAGCCGTGGACTCCGAACGACGTCGCAGCGATGGGCGCGCTGATCGGGGCCGTTTTCGGCGCGGGCGGCGGCGACGAGACCCGCCGCTCGATGTTCCTCGACGCGCTGCAGCGCGCGCTCGGCGACGAGCGCGGCAAGATCGTGTTCGACGACCTGCGTGGCCGCAACGATCCGGAGGCCCCGACGACGATCGCGAAGGTGTTCGCGTGGGAGGACGGGACGCGCACCGGCGTGGGCAACGCGACCGTCGACGACGGGAGCTTCGTCCCGGTCACGTTCGGCGCGGTCTCGTCGCTCGCGCGGAAGAGCCACACGCTCATGTCGAACGCGCTGCTCGTCGGGCGCAGCCGCTCCGCGAACGGACACCCGCTCTTCGTCGCCGGCCCGCAGACCGGCCAGTTCTATCCGCAGATCCTGATGGAGCTCGACCTGCACGGCGGCGGTATCGACGCGCGCGGTGCGGCGTTCCCGGGAATCTCGTTCTACGTGCTGCTCGGTCGCGGCAAGGACTACGCGTGGAGCCTCACCTCTTCCACCTCGGACTTGATCGACGACTACGCCGAGGAGCTGTGCGGCGACGACACGCACTACCGCTACCAGGGCTCGTGCCGCGAAATGGGGAGCTTCGACGCGGGCACGCTCAAGGGCGCTGCGGGCGAGCCGGACCGCCGGCTGCTCTACCGCACGACGGTGCACGGCCCCGTGCTCGGGTATGCGACGGTGGACGGGCGACGTGTCGCGATCGCGCGCAAGCGCTCGACGCGCGGTCGCGAGCTGCTCTCGGGACTCGCCTGGCAGGACCTGAACACGAACAAGCCGCGGAACGCCGCCGAGTTCCTCCGCTCGGCCTCGCGCCTCGAGATGTCGTTCAACTGGGTGTACGCCGACGACCGTGACATCGCGACGTTCTCGAGTGGGCGGCTCCCGATTCGGCCGGACACCGTCGACACCGGGCTTCCGACCTCGGGCAGCGGCGACTTCGAGTGGCGCGGATTCCTGCCCTTCGCGCGTCACCCGCAGGCCGTCAGCCCCGCGACCGGAACGCTCGTCAACTGGAACAACAAGCCGGCGCCGGGGTTCGCTGCTGCCGACGACCAGTGGGCGTACGGCTCGGTGCAGCGCGTCGAACTGCTGCGCAACGGTCTCGCGGCGACGCCGAAGCACACACTGGTGACGGTCGTCTCCGCGATGAACGCCGCGGCGACGCAGGACCTGCGGACGGTCGAGGTCTGGCCGTCGATCAGGGCCGTCCTCGAATCGGGGCCGGCTCCGAACCCGCGCGCCCAGGCGGCCGCGCAGCTCATCGACGACTGGCGGGCTCAGGGCTCGAGCCGCCTCGACCGCGATCTCGACGGCTGGATCGACCATCCGGGTGCGGCGGTGATGGAGGCCGCCTGGAGGCCGCTGGCGGAGGCCGTGGTGGCGCCCGTGCTCGGCCCGCTCGTGCCCAGGCTCCGTCAACTCCACGGTGGCCACGACCCGCCGACCCCGGATGCCAACGCCTTCGGCAGCGGCTGGTACGGCTATGTGGACAAGGATCTGCGGTCGCTGCTCGGGAGACCCGTGAGCGGCGCCTACCGGACGCGGTTTTGCGGCGCGGGCGATCTCGGCGCCTGCCGAGCGGCGCTCTGGGGCGCGCTCGACGCGGCTGCAGGAGAGCTCGAAGCCGCTCAGGGAGCCGATCCTGCACGCTGGCGGGCCGACGCGTCA
>JACCTU010000165.1 GCA_013812235.1 Actinomycetota bacterium
GGACGCGGTCGCGAAGGGGCGGAGCCGCCCGGCCTACCTCGTCGAGCGCGGTGAGGCCTGGGAGCCGGTCTCCTGGGCGGAGGCCGCGACCGCGGTCGAGGAGCTCGCCAACGGGCTCCTTGCCCTGGGGGTGAAGAAGGGGGACGCGTTCGGGATCCTCGGCCAGACGAGCCTCGAGTGGGCCCTCTTCGACTTCGCGCTCGCGCACGTCGGCGCCGTCGGGGCCGCGATCTACGCCAACAGCGCGGCCAAGGACTGTGAGTACATCCTCGACCACTCGGAGTCGGTCGGCGTGCTCGCCGAGGACGCGGCGCAGCTCGCGAAGCTCGACGACTATCGCGCGCGCAACCCGAGGCTCGAGCACGTCCTGACGTACGACGACATCGACGAGCTGCGGGCGCGCGGTCGCGACTACGCCCGTGCCAACCCTGCTGAGCTCGACCGCGTCGTCGCCACCGTGAGCCCCGACGACGTCTTCACCTACATCTACACGTCGGGAACCACCGGCCCGCCGAAGGCTTGCATGATCCTGCACCGCAACTACTACGCGATGGCCGCCGTCGTCGACGAGATCGACGACTTCACGATGGCGGACGACACGATGCTCCTCTACCTGCCCCTCGCGCACAACTTCGGCCGGCTGATGCACCTGCAGGGACCGTATGTCGGGTTCACGCTCGCGTTCCTCGCCGATCCGCTCCGCGCCGGCGAGGCGTTGAAGGAGGTTCGACCGACGCTGTTCCCGAGCGTGCCACGTGTGTTCGAGAAGGTCCACACCGCGGTGCTCGGAAAGTACGACGAGGAGACCGGCGCGAAGGCGAAGATCGTCCGCTGGGCGCTCGCCGTCGGCCGGAAGGCCTCGCAGCGACGCGCGGCGGGCAAGCCGCTCGGGCCTGCGCTCGGTGTGCAGCACCGCCTCGCCGACAAGCTCGTCTACTCGAAGGTCAAGGCGCAGCTCGGCGGGAACTTCCGGCTCGGGATCTCCGGCGGCGCACCGCTTTCGAAGGAGATCGCCGAGTTCTTCCACTCGCTCGACGTGCTGATCCTCGAGGGTTACGGGCTCACGGAGTGCACGACCGCGGCGACCGTGAACCGCCCATCCAGGTTTCGATTCGGCACCGTAGGCCCGGCGCTGCCCGGGACCGAGCTTCGGATCGCCGAGGACGGCGAGGTGCTGATCTCGTCGCCGACGGTCTTCGCCGGCTACTACAAGGACGAGCACGCGACCAGCGAGGTCCTCGGGCCCGACGGGTGGCTGCGCTCGGGGGACATCGGCCACCTCGACGACGACGGCTTCCTGACGATCACCGACCGCAAGAAGGACATCATCGTCACGGCGGGCGGCAAGAACGTCGCGCCGCAGAACCTCGAGAACGAGCTGAAGGCGTCGAAGTTCGTCTCGCAGGCGCTCGTCGTGGGAGACAAGCGCCCGTACTGCATCGCGCTGATCACGCTCGACGAGCCGGAGCTCGTGAAGTGGGCGCAGGCGCGCGGGCTGAAGGGCGAGCTGTCGCTGGCCGCACTGGCCGGGAACGAGCACGTTCGAGAGCTCGTGGACGGGATCGTCGAGCGCATGAACGCCGACCACTCGCGCTACGAGCAGGTCAAGAAGTTCACGATCCTCCCCCGCGACTTCACGATGGCCGACGACGAGCTCACCGCAACGCTGAAGCTCAAGCGCCGCGTCTGCCAGGAGCACTTCGCTGACGAGATCGCCGCGCTCTACGCCGCGTAAGGCAGCTCCGAGGCCGCTTTCAGCGTTCAGGGCGATGGCGCTGACCGCCCTCGCCGTGGAACGCGTCGATTATTCCGACCCGTTTCGTCTGCCTCGTGGGCGTGTGGTAATCGCAGACGTAGGCAAACTCGGACCACTCCCAGGTGACGGTGTAGCCCACGGCGGCCTGGGGGGCCTGCTCGCGGCAGACGTCGTCCGCACGATCGTTCCAGGCGACGCCGACGAGACCCACTGCCACCAGCGCGAGGAGACCCGAGGCCAAGACCGCGAGGAACCACCGCACGACCCGGCTCATTGTCACGCCTCCTAGGAGATCAGACGCAAGGAGCCGGGCCGGACCCGGTACGCGTGGC
>JACCTU010000191.1 GCA_013812235.1 Actinomycetota bacterium
CGTGCCCGCCGAGCAGGCGCCCGGTGTCCTTCACCTGCATGTCGCGCTTGACCGCGGACTCGAAGAGGTCGCCGATCGTGCCCGCGAGCGCCAGCACCGCGCCGACGACGATCGCCTCCCAGATCTCGAGGAAGCGCTCGCGATCCTGGTAGAGCGCAAAGAACGCGACGAGCACCGAGGCCGCGAAGCCGGCGACGAACCCCTCCCACGTCTTCCCCGGCGACATCACCGCGGCCAGCTTGTGCCGACCCACCAGCCGTCCCGCAAAGTAGGCTGCCGTGTCGCTCGCCCAGACGGCGAGCAGCACCGTGAAGATCGCGAGCCGCCCGAGGGAGTCGTCTCCGATGTCGCGCAGCAGGATCAGGTGACCGATGCCCGCGCCGATCCAGAACGCACCGAGGATCGTCGACGCGATCGTCACCGTCCCGGACTGCCGCGTCTCGGCGACCCCGTAGAGGCCGAATGCGAAGACGAACGTCGAGAGCAAGCCGGCGAGCAGCCAGCCCGCGCCGCCGAGCTCGGCGCCGACCAGCCCAACGAGGACGCCTGCGAACCCGGCGAGCACGAGCGGCCGCAACGGACGGATCGTCGTGTAGAGCTCGTGCAGCGCGAGAACCGCGGCGACCGTCGCCACTCCGAAGAGCCACCACCCGTCGAAGTACGCGGCGGCCAGCACCGATACGAGCAGGGGTACAGCAACGAGGATTCGGCCTGCGAGGTCTCTCATCGCGCGCCGAAACGGCGGCGGCGTTGGGCGAACGTCTCGAGTGCCGCGCGCAGCTCGTCCGCGCCGAAGTCCGGCCAGAGCGCTTCCGTGAAGACGAGCTCCGCGTACGCGAGCTGCCAGAGCAGGAAGTTCGAGATCCTCTGTTCACCCGACGTTCGGACGAGCAGGTCGGGGTCCGGCATCGCAGGCTCGTAGAGATGCTCCGCGATCAGCTCCTCGTCGATCGCGTCCGGCGCGGCCCCGCTCACCGTGATCTCGCGCACGGCCTCGACGAGCTCCGCGCGCCCGCCGTAGTCGAAGCAGATCCACAGGCGCAACCGGTCGTTCTCGATGGTCTCCTCCTCGAGCGCGACCATGCGCGCGAGGAGCGAGTCCGGCGCGCGGTCCCGGCGCCCGACGAAGCGGACGCGAACACCTTCCTTCGCCAAGTCGGGCAACTCGCGCTCGATCGTGTCGCCGAAGATCTCCATCAGATCCTCGACCTCGTCCACCGGCCGCGACCAGTTCTCCGTCGAGAACGCGTACACGGCAAGCGATTCGACGCCGAGGTCGATCGCCGCCTCGACCGTGCGCCTGAGCGCCTTCGTGCCGGCGCGGTGGCCCTCGGCAACGGGCAGGCCCCGCTGCTCGGCCCAGCGGCCGTTGCCGTCCATGATGACCGCGACGGCGCGGGCGAGCTCGGTCGCCGCCATCAGACTTCCAGGATCTCGGCTTCTTTGTGCTTGAGCGCGTCGTCGATCGACTTGATCTGCTCGTCGGTGAGCTTCTGGACGCGCTCCTCGCTGCGGTGCTCCTCGTCCGCGCCGACCTCGCCCTTGTTCACGAGCTCCTTCATGTGGTGCACCACGTCGCGTCGAACGTTTCGCACCGCGATGCGGCCTTCCTCCGCAAGGTGGCGCACGACCTTCACGAGCTCCTTGCGCCGCTCCTCGGTGAGCTGCGGGATCGGGAGCCGGATCACCTTCCCGTCGTTCGATGGCGTGAGCCCGAGGTCGGACTCCTGAATCGCTTTCTCGATCTGCTTCATCGAGCTCGGGTCGAACGGCTGGATGGTCAACATCCGCGGCTCCGGGACGTTGATCGTCGCGAGCTGCTTCAGCGGCGTCTCCTGGCCGTAGTAGTCGATCACGATGCGATCGAGGAGCGCCGCTGATGCGCGGCCCGTGCGGACGGTGTTGAACTCGTTGCGCGCGTGCTCCACGGCCTGGTCCATCCGTCGCAGCCCGTCCTGCATCAGCTCGTCGACGGTCACGCCGTCCCCTCTCCGTTCGCGATGATCGTCCCCACTCGCTCGCCGTCGACGACGCGGCGCAGGTTTCCCTCGCCGCTTCCGAACACGTAGATCGGCAGGTCGTTGTCCATGCAGAGCGAGAGCGCGGTCGTGTCCATGACCCTCAGGCCGCGCTCGATCGCCTCACGGTGCGTGAGCTCCGGGATGAACTCTGCGCTCGAATCGGTGTTCGGGTCGGCGCTGTACACGCCCCGCGCACCGTGCTTTGCCATCAGGATCGCGGCGGCGCCGATCTCGAGCGCGCGAAGCGCCGCGGCGGTGTCCGTCGTGAAGAACGGGTTGCCCGTCCCGGCCGCGAAGATGACGACCCGCCGCTTCTCGAGGTGCCGGATCGCCCGGCGGCGGATGTACGGCTCGGCGACGTCCGCGATGTCGAGCGCCGACTGCACTCGCGTCTCCGCACCTGCGCGTTCGAGCGCGTCCTGAAGAGCGAGGGCGTTGATCACGGTGGCCAACATTCCCATGTAGTCCGCCGTCGCGCGGTCCATGCCTCCCGCGGACGCCTCGAGACCCCGGTAGAGGTTCCCCGCCCCGACGACGACTGCAAGCTCGGTCACTCCCGCAACGTCGGCGATCTCGCGTGCGAGCTCGTCGATCGTCTCGGAGTCGAGGCCGTACGGGCGGGGGCCCATCAACGCCTCGCCCGAGAGCTTCAGCAGCACCCGGCGGAACGGTTTGCCGGCCGCCCTTGCGGCCGCGGGCGATTCCTGCGGCCGGACCGCCATCACCCCGAGAGCGAGATCCGCTCGAACTCGGCGACCTGGGCGCCCTCGGCCTCCAGCGCCTGGCCGACCGTCTGCGCCGTGTCGTGGATCCACGGCTGCTCGGCGAGGACCTGTGCGGCGAAGAAGCGTTTGTTGACCATCCCTTCGACGATCTTCTCACGCGCCTGCTCCGGCTTCGACTGGACCTCGTCGGAGGCGAGGTAGATCTCGCGCTCGGCCGTCGCGAGCTCGGCCGGTACATCCTCGCGCGCGATGTACTGCGGTGCAGAGGCGGCGATGTGCATCGCGACCTTGCGGGCGAGCGACGGGGAGCCGCCACGGAGCTGCACGAGCACGCCCAGCTTGTTGGCGGGCGGGTGCGCGTAGCCCTCGAGCGTCCCGGTGTCGATCCGTTCGAAGCGCGCGGGCGAGACGATCTGGATGTTCTCGCCGAGCTTGGCGGTGAGCTCCTTGCGTTCGTCGTCGAGCTTCGCCTCGGCTCCGACCCCTTCCGCGTCGACGAGCTCGAGCACCTTCTTCGCGAAGGCGAGAAAGTCGGCGTTGTTCGAGACCGGCTCGGTTTCGCAGCCGATGCCGACGATCGTCCCGTGGCTGCCGTCCTCGTGGATCCGGTAGCCGACCTTGCCTTCCGCGGTCGCCCTTCCCGCTCGCTTGTCGGCCGAGGCCATCCCCTTCTCGCGCAGGAGCTTCTTCGCGGCGTCGACGTCGCCGCCGGTGTCCTGGAGCGCGCGCTTCGCGTCCATGATCCCGGCCCCGGTCATCTCGCGGAGCTCCTTGACGAGCGTGGCCGAGATCGCGGTCACGTGGTCACCTCTTCGGCGACCGGCTCCTCCTTCTGCGCGACCTGCTCGTCGTCGCCCTCCGGCACCGTCTCGGTCTCCGTCTCCGTTTCCGCCCCGGTCGGCGGCTCCGGGGCCCTCGGCGTCGCGCGGCTGAGCTCCTGCTCAGTCACGCCCGCCTTGCCCGCCTCGATCCCGTCGGCGATCACGCGCGCCACGAGCTCGCACGAGCGGATCGCGTCGTCGTTGCCGGGAATCACGAAGTCGGCCTCGTCGGGATCGCAGTTCGTGTCGACGAGCGCGATCACCGGGAGGTTCAGCCGGCGGGCCTCGGCGACGCCGAGCTGCTCCTTGCGCAGGTCGAGGATGAACACCGCGTCGGGGTGGCGCTTCATGTCGGCGACGCCGCCGAGGTTCGCGTCGAGCTTCTCAAGCTGGCCCAGCAGCTCGATCCGCTCTTTCGGCGGGAGCAGCTCGAGCTGGCCCTCCTCCTTGAGCCGGCGCAGCTCGTGGAGGCGGTCGATCCGGCTGTGGATCGTGCGCCAGTTCGTGAGCAGCCCACCGAGCCAACGGTGGTTGACGTACGGCATCCCGACGCGCTTGGCGTGGTTCTCCACCGCGTCCTGCGCCTGCTTCTTCGTGCCGACGAAGAGCACCGTGCCGTTTCGGGCCGCGATGTTCTTCGCGAATTCGTACGCCTCCTCGAGCAGCTGCTGCGTCTGCTGGAGGTCGATGATGTAGATGCCACCCCGCTCCGTGAAGATGAAGCGGCGCATCTTGGGGTTCCAGCGCCTCGTCTGGTGGCCGAAGTGGACCCCGGCCTCGAGGAGCTCTCTCATGCTGACGACGGACATGGTGGCATAGCCTCCGTTTCTCGGTTTCGTTGTCTACTGCCTCCGGCGGGCTCGGCTGGAACCGGGGATCCGTCGTCCCCGGCACCGCCACCCGAGTCGCCCCGCCGGGTCGAAGGAGTGGAACCGTGAATGCTAGCGGGAGCCGCCCGGATCGGCCGTATCCTGGCCCCGTGCCGGACGTGTCGGAGCCGCTGACCGCCCTGGCCGAGGAGATCCGCGTAGCCGCCTGGGAGCTGGCCGTCGAGGTCGTCGACGAGGGACTACGGGAGGACGCCGTCCCCTCGCTCCAGCGGCTCGGCCAGGTCGGCCAGGTCGGGGACATGCCGACCTTCATCGTCGAGCTCTCGAAGGAGCTCGCCGAGCCTCAGCCCGGACGGATGCGCCGCGGCGGGCCGCTAGCCGGCCTGGTTCGCGACCACGCGCGGGAGCGGGAGGCCCTCGGGTTCGCACCGCGCGAGATCGTCACGGAGCTGCTCGTCTTGCGGCGGGTGCTCTGGCGATTCGTCTCCTCGCGCGCACCCGGCCTCACTGGGAGCGAGGTGCTCGAGGCCGAGCGGCGCCTGAACGACAGCCTGGACCAGCTCGTCGCCGAGTGCGTCGTCGCCTACTTCGACCGTGCGACCGCGGAGCTCGCGGATCAGGCCAGGCGGGACCCGCTCACCGAGCTCCTGAATCACGCGGCCTTCGGCGTGGGCGTCGAGGAGGAGCTCGGCCGCGCGCGACGCTACGAGCGCGGGCTGACGCTCGTCTACGTGGACGTCGACGCGTTCAAGTCGATCAACGACGAGCTCGGACACCCGGAGGGCGACCGGGTGCTGCGTCGCGTGGCCGCGCTCCTCACCGAGTCACTCCGTGGGTCGGACCTCGCCGGTCGTCTGGGCGGGGACGAGTTCGCGGTCTGCCTGATCGAGAGCGACCTCGAAACGGGCGGCCGGTTCCTCGCGCGGCTGCACGACCTCGTGGACGAGGAGGCGGCCTCTGGAAGACTGCCGGAAGGGTTCGCGCTCAGCGCGGGGCTCGCGTCGTATCCGCACGACGCCGTGTCCTCGGACGCGCTCTTCCGCCTCGCCGACGAACGGCTGTACGAAGCAAAGCGCGCGAAAACCTCGGGCTAGCGCGCCCGCGCGAGTGCGGCGGCGAGGTCGTGCGGGAGCGGCGACGTCGCCTCGACGCGCCGGCCCGTGATCGGATGGTCGAAGCCGAGTCGCACTGCGTGGAGGAACTGACGCTCGAGCCCGAGCTCACCGCCGATCCCATAGACCGCGTCGCCGGCCACCGGCAGGTTGATCGCCGCGAGGTGGACCCGGATCTGGTGCATCCTCCCCGTCTCGAGCCGCACGCGAAGCAACGCGTGGCGCGGTAATCGCTCCTCGAGCTCGAAGTGCGTCACCGCCTCGCGCGGCGTCTCCGTGTCGAGCGACTGTCGCGTCGCGTCGCGGCGGTCACGGCCGATCGGCGCCTCGATCCGGCCGGAACGCGATCGCGGCTTCCCACGGACGAGCGCGAGGTACTCGCGTTCGAGTTTGCGCGCGCGAACAAGCTCTTGAAGCCGCTCGAATGCCTCGTTCGAGCGTGCGACGACGAGCAGCCCGGACGTGTCGCGGTCGAGCCGGTGCACGATCCCGAGCCGGCCCTCCTCTCCCCCGGCCGCGCCGTGGCTGAGCAACGCATCCGCCAGCGTCCCGGCCGCGTGGCCGGCGCCCGGGTGCACGACGAGACCCGGCGGCTTGTCGACGACGAGCAGGTGCTCGTCTTGGTGCGCGACGTGGAGCGACGGCGACTCCTCGACCGCAGCCGCCACGGCCGCCTCCCGCTCGGGCACTTCGAAGGCGATCTCCTCGCCCTCCTGCACGCGGTAGCTCTTCGCGCGTCGCTCCCCGTCGACCGTGACGGCTCCCCGCTCGCGCAGAAGCCGCTCCGCGTCCGCGCGCGAGCCGACCTCCTCGAGCGACGCGAGGAAGCGGTCGAGCCGCTCGCCGGCGGCGTCAGCGGTGACGCGGAGGCGGGCGATCGGAGATCAGCGCGGCGCCCAGCAGGAGGGCGACGCCGACGACGATGAAGGTGTCGGCGAGGTTGAACGCCGGCCAGAAGTCGAGGTCGAGGAAGTCCGTGACGTGCCCCAGCCGTACGCGGTCGGCGAGGTTCGAGACGCTTCCGCCGACGACGAGCCCGAGCCCGACCGGCATCACGGGGTGACGCGCGCCCGACCGGGCGAAGACGACGAGGAGCCAGGCGATCACCATCGCGGTCAGCACGATCACGAGCGTCGTTGCATCGGGAAAGAATCCGAACGCGATGCCGGAGTTCTGCACGTGGTGCAGGTCGAGTGGTCCGGCAACGTGTCGTGACTCTCCGAGCTCGAGCGTGCCGGCGACGATGCGCTTCGTGATCTGGTCGGCGACGACGGCCGCGCCTGCGACCGCCCCGAGCCCGACCCACTCGTGGACGCCCGCGGTGAGCGAGCGCTCCGCAACCGACACGGGCGCGAGACCGTCCGTCGCTGAGCCGACGCGCACGTCGACCGGAGGCCTCCGGGTAGGGGCGCTCATCGAAGCTTCGCGCAGTCGATGCAGAGGTCGGTCCACGGGAGCGCCTCGAGACGCTCTTCGCCGATCGGCTTGCCGCAGTTCGTGCAGGTGCCGTACGTTCCGTCCTCGATCCGCTGGAGGGCGGCGTCGATCGACTTCAGGATGTCCTCCTCGTTCTCGGTGAGCCCGTAGTCGAGCTCGCGGTCGTGCATCGCCGTCGCGGTGTCGGCGAGGTGCTGGTCCGAAGTCTCCTCGCCGGTTTCGTCCTCGACGCTGCCGGGGTTCTCGTTCCTGAGGTTCTCCAGTGCCGCCGCGATGCGAGTCCGCTCGGCGAGCAGGGCGTCACGGAAGCGGTTCGTGTCGATCGAGCTCATGCGTCCTTTCTCTCCACCGAGGCCATGCGCGCCTCCGTCTCGTCGGCCCGGAGGCCGTCCACCTCCACAATCTTGTCACGGGAGCCGAACCCGGAAACGAGCCTGACGGTCCTGGGCTGCACTCCGAGCGCCCGGGCGACCAGGTCGACGACCGCCGCGTTCGCAGCGCCGCGCTCCGGCGCCGCGGCCACGCGCACCTTCCAGGCATCCCCGTAGCGCCCGACGACGCCGGAGTTCACGGCGCCGGGAACGACGCGGAGCCGAAGCCGGGTCGATGCCACCATCGAAGGCTAGGCGGCCTCGCGCTCCTCGGTCGATTCGGCCTCCTCGAAGGCGAGAGCCTCGAGCGCCGAGCGGAGCAGCGAACGGATCCGCCGCGCCTCGGCGGCCAGGTACTCGCGCTCGGCGTGGGCGCGGCGGGTCACCGCGCGGGCCTCCGCGTGTGCCTCCGTCAGCAGGAGCTCGGACTCCTTGCGCGCCTGCTCCTTCAGCTCCTGCGACGCGCGCTCCGCCGAGACGAGCGTCGTGCGAAGCAGCGCCTCGAGCTCGCGGAAGCGAACGAGCTCACGTTCGAGGTGCTCGACCTTGTCGCCGAGATCGGCACGGTCGCGCCAGACGTCCTCGTAGCTCTCGGCGATCTCTTCGAGCGTGGCGTCGACGAACGTGCGCTTGTAGCCGAACAACGCGCGCTCGAGCCGGATGTGCTTGATCTCGACTGGCGAAAGTCCCATAGGTGCGCTCCTTACAGTCGGTCGAGGATCGCGTTCAGGATCTGCTGGAAGATCAGCAGCGCGATGACCGCGAGCATCGGTGAGAGATCGAGCGGTCCGAGGGGCGGCACGACGCGCCGGAAGAGGCGCAGGTACGGGTCGCAAACGTCGTACAGAAACCGCTGGATCCGGTTGAGGGTCGGCGAGTACGGCAGCCTGATCCAGCTCGTGATGATGTAGAGGAGGATGACGAGGATGTAGACGCCGATGAAGACGTCCAGGAAGCTCTGAACCACCCCGACGGCGTCGAAGAGCAGCATCAAGCTGGCAGTGTCGCCCATCGCGCCTCTCTTTCGCCCCTGCGGGCGGCTTTCCTGTTGGGAGGGTTAAGCCTGATTGAAGAAGCCGCCGCGCTCGAGCAGGCGCGCGCGCTCCTCTGCCGAGACCTCGACGTTCTGCGGGGTCAGCAGGAAGACCTTGTCGGCAACCCGCTGCATCCCCCCGTCCAGCGCGTAGGTCAGTCCGCTGGCGAAGTCGATCAGCCGCTTCGAGAGCTCCTGGTCGGAGCTCTGGAGGTTCAGGATCACCGGGATGTCCTGCTTGAAACGGTCGGCGATCTGCTGCGCGTCGTTGAAGCTCCGCGGGATCACGAGGTGCATCCGAACCGAGCCCGGCCCGTCGGCGGCGCGAAGCCTCGGCCGCATCGGGGTGGCGGCCGGCTGCTCGCCGGAATCGGTCCAGTCGTCGAACTGCTCCTGCCGTCGTCGTGGCGCGAGCCTGCGGACGTTGGGCCGGTCGGAGTACGTCCGCTCGAGCTCCTCCTCCGTCACGAAGCCGTCCTCGTCCCAGTCGTCCTCCTCGGCGATTCCGAAGTAGACCAGCGTCCGGTTCCAGATGTCCGCGAAAGCCATGACGCCTAATGGTAGAGCGTTGAGCCGACGCGGATCAGCGTCGCGCCCTCGTCGACGGCCACCCGCCAGTCCTGGCTCGTGCCCATCGAGAGCCCTTCCAAGGCGTTCGCCTCGGCCAGCTCGCGGAGGCGACGGAAATACCGGCGCGACGACTCGGGGTCTTCCGTCGCGGGCGGCATCGTCATCAGCCCGCGAACGTTCGGATAGAGGCCGAGGAAGCGCTCCAGGCTTTCGGGGTCGACGCCCGACTTCGTGTGCTCGCCCGAAAGGTTCACCTCGACGAGCGCGGGGATCTCCAGGCGCCGCGCGGCCGACTCGGAGTCGAGCGAGTGGCAGAGCTCGCAGATTGCGTTGACCGTCTTCGCCTTGCGGCTCTGCAGGTGGCCGATGAAGTGCCAGCGGAAGGCATCGCCGTACCTTTCGTGTTTCGCCTCGAGCTCCTGCGCCCGGTTCTCCCCCACGACCTCGATGCCTGCCTCGGCGAGCAGGCCCAAATCGTTCAGCGAGACGTACTTCGTCGCAGCGACCACGGTCACCCGGGCGCCGGCTTCGGCGCGGATCGCGTCGTAGCGCTGCCTGATCTCTTCAGCCGATAACAACGCCGATCACACCCTGACGTCCGGTGACGCCGTCGTCGCGACGGTGTGAGAAGAAGAGCTCGGGGTTGCACGAGGTGCAGAGGTCGAATCGCTCGACCGTCGTCACGCCCGCGTCGCCGAGCGCGCGCTCCGCCGCGGTCCAAAGGTCGAGCTTTCGATTCGTCAGGACGTCCGAGCCGAAGCGTTGCCGGAACGGCTCGGCCGCCTCCGAGCCCACCTCATAGCAGCAGGGTCCGATCGCCGGTCCGACGGCGGCACGCAGCGTCCCGCCGAGAGCCGCCACGCCCGCTTCGACGATGCCTTCGAGCAGCCCGCGCCAGCCCGCGTGGAGCACGGCTAGAGCCGCACGATCCTCACGCGCGATGGCGATCGCGACGCAGTCGGCCGTGAGCTTCAGCATCGGTACGCCGGGCTCGTCGGTCCACAGCCCGTCGCCCGGCTCGCCGCGGCTC
This sequence comes from Actinomycetota bacterium, assembly GCA_013812235.1. Classification (GTDB taxonomy): domain Bacteria; phylum Actinomycetota; class Thermoleophilia; order Gaiellales; family Gaiellaceae; genus JACCTU01. The sequence goes on from JACCTU010000191.1 coordinate 9,951, forward strand.
CCCTCCTGTGCGCGGTTGACGATGGCCGAGTGTTGCTGGCGATTCAGCGCGAGCCTCGCGACCTCGGCGCCGACCTGCGCACACAGCCGACGACGGTTCTCCTCGACGTGCGCTTCGCGGTCGAGGGTGAGCTTGCCGAGGTTCAGCGACGCGAACGGCCCTTCGCTGACCCCGCCGACGCGCGTCGAGAAGGCGACCTCGTACGCGGGGCCGCAGTCCCAACGGAACACGGTCACAACAATCCCCGAGCTTCTTCGATCAGCCGCTCGCGGGTGTTCAACGCGGGGTCCTCGACGACCCGTTCCAGCAGTGTCGCCAGCACTTCGCCGATCCGCGGGCCTTCGGCAAGCCCCAGCGTCATGAGCTCTCGTCCGTCGATCGCAAGGTCGGAGAGCCGATGGGGCTGATCACGCGCACTCTCGAGCGCGAGCAGCCAGTGCCGCATGAGCTCGACCTCCTTGTCGGGCACCCGCTTGCCCTGAACGTCGGCGACCTTGTGCTTGGCGACGTCGACTGCGACCTCATCTCCGAGCGTCGCAAGCGCTCGTCGCGCCGTCAGGGGCGCCGTGTCGGGCACCGGATGGTCGTGGTTCGCAACGATCGCGGCGACGCGGCGCTGCAAGCGAGTCGGGTAGCGCAGACGTCCGAGCACCCCGCGCGCAATCTCCGACCCTGCGTCCGCGTGCTCGTGTCCGTCCGCGCGGACCTTGCCGAGATCGTGGAGCAGCGCAGCGAGCCGAACGGCCAGAGGTGCACCGTCCTCGGCGGCAGCCTGGACGACCGTGAAGTGGTGCTCGTCGAGCGGCAGATGCTGCCGCTCGTTCGACAGTTCCCGCCCGATCGCAGGCGCGTATTCCGGGATGAGTGCCCCCAGCACGCCCGTGTCGCGGGCGAGCCGGAGCGCCTTCGCCGGATGGGCGCCGAGCAGCAGCTTCGAGAGCTCCCCCAGCCCGTCGGAACTGAGCCCCCCGCCGACGCGCTCGGCCGACACGAGCCGCACCGACTCGGCGCTCTCGCGCATCTGCCCCAGCGTCTGCTCGTCCGGGTCGAGGTCGTGCTCGGAGACGAAGCGGAGCCCCCGGACGAGGCGCAGCGGGTCCTCGCGAAAGCTCTCGGGGGAGACCGTCCGAAGCACGCGAGCACGCAGGTCGTCCTGCCCCCCGAAGGGGTCGAGGAGTTCGCCGGTCTCGAGGCGCTTCGCGATCGCGTTGATCGTGAAGTCGCGGCGCGCCATGTCCTGCTCCAGCGAGATTTCGGGCGACGCGACGATCTCGAAGTCGTGTCGGCCGGGCCCCGTCGAGCGCTCTGTGCGTGGCGGCGCGAACTCGATCCCGGCCGGCGCGATCGAGCGAAGCGCGCGGTCGGTCGGGTAGAGCCTCAGCCCGACGCGCCGGCCTGCGACCTCGAGGTCCTCGACCCGCCCGTGCGACGCGAGCGCTTCGCGCAGCTCCTCGTAGCCCACGCCAGGGACGACGAAGTCCTGGTCCTTCGCCGGTCGCCCGAGCAGCTCGTCGCGCACGGCGCCTCCCACGAGGTACGCGTCGAGGCCGAGCGAGTGGGCGAAGGCGGAGACGGGCGACTCAGCCGACTCAGACGTGCGCGACCACCGCGATCTCGACCTTGGCGCCCATCGGGAGCGCCGCGACCTGCACGGTCGCCCGCGCGGGCGGCTGGTCGCCGACGTACCGGCCGTAGACCTCGTTCACGCCGGCGAAGTCGCCGAAGTCCGAGAGGTAGATCGTCGTGTTCAGTACCCGCGCGAAGCTGCTCCCTGCCGCGTCGAGGATCGCCTCGAGGTTCTTGCAGACCTGTTCCGTCTGCTCTTCGATCGAGTCGCCGACGAGCGCGTCGTGCCCGACCGTCAGCCCGACTTGGCCCGCGACGAACACGAGCTCCCCGTAGCGAACCGCCTGCGAGTACGGCGCTCCCTGGAACGGAGCGGGAGCGTCGTCGGTGCGCACAACGGCCTTCTCGGCCATCAGCTACTCCTTTCGAAATCGCGGTCGGCACGCCTGCGCGAGCGAGATGCCGAGTGCCTTGAAGATCGCGTCGAGCACGTGCTGCGTGTCGCGTCCCTCGAGCAGGCGCACGTGGAGCGTTAGCTCGGCCCCTTCGGTCAGACCTTCGAGGAATCGGGCGACGATGTCCGTGTCCAGGCCGGCGACGCGTGCGTCGGAGAGGTCGACGTTCGAGACGAGGAGCGGCCGGCCCGACGCCTCGACCACGACGTGTGCCAGTGCCTCGTCCGCCGGAATCACTGCAGTGCCGTGGCGACGGCCGGCGCGAAGTGGCTCCGCGAGCGCGCGGCCGAGCGCACGGCCCGCCGAGGCGGCCTCGAGGACCGCTGCGCCGGGGGCGATCTCGAGCTGGACGTCGAAGCCGCCGTGGACCGCGAGCAGCCCGAGCAGGTGGTCGAGGACGGGGAGCCCGGTGCCCACCGCGGCCGTGCCGCTTCCGTCCACGGTGACGCGGACCACGCTCTGCGCCTCACCTTCGCGCTCGATCGCCGTCATCGCGCGGAGGCTATCGCAGGCCCACGCCCGGACTGACCCCTTCGAGGGGTGCCGCGCCGCGCAGCCCGTTGCGGCATACGGTGCGACGCGATGGTTTCGCCTCTGCGGCTCGCCGTGCCCGTCTCCTCGGCAGCGACGTCCGAGCGTCGGCGCCCTCGGTTCGAGTGCCGTTCACGGTCGGCTACTCGACCGATGCCGCGCTGCTCCAGCCTGTTCGCTCACGTGGACGCGGCGGCGCTCGTGTGGGCGGCGAACCCGTTGCTTAGCGCGAGTGACGTCGCCGACTACCTGGAGGGAACGGCGTCGGGTCAGGGCCGCTGGAACGCGCGGATCGGCTACGGCATGCTCGACATGGGGGCGGCGGTCGCGCTGGCGCTCGCTTCTCGCTAGTCGTCAGTCGGCGACGCGCTCGATCCGCGCGCCGAGTGCACGCAGACGCTCGTCGATCCTCTCGTACCCGCGGTCGATCTGCCCGACGTTGCCGATCGTCGACGTGCCCTCCGCGCAGAGGCTCGCGATCAGCATCGCCATGCCGGCACGGATGTCGGGACTGTCCATCCGCTCGCCGTAGAGCTTCGCCGGACCCGTCACGACGGCGCGATGCGGGTCGCAGAGGATGATGCGCGCTCCCATCCCGACGAGCTTGTCGACGAAGAAGAGGCGGTTCTCGAACATCTTCTCGAAGATCAGGATCGTTCCCTTTGCCTGCGTCGCGACCGCGAGCGCGATCGACGTCAAGTCGGCAGGAAAGGCAGGCCACGGTCCGTCCTCGATCTTGGGGATCTGGTCACCGAGGTCGTCCTGCACGAGGAGGTCCTGTCCCGGCGGCACGTGGACGCTCGTCCCGTCGATCTCGACGCGCACGCCGAGGCGCGCGAGGTGCGGGAGGATCGGCACGAGGTCCCCGGGCGAGGTGTCGTCGATCCAAAGGTCGCCGCCGGTGACGGCGGCAAGGCCGATGAAGCTCGCCACCTCGATGTGCTCCGGCGCGATCCGGTACTCGCCGCCGCCAAGACGCTCGACGCCATCGATGCGGAGCACGTTGGACTCGATCCCTTCGATCTGTGCACCGAGCGACACGAGGAACCGGCAGAGGTCCTGAACGTGTGGCTCGCACGCCGCGTTGCCGATCACCGTCTCCCCTTCCGCGAGCACGGCGGCCATCACCGCGTTCTCGGTCCCCATCACGCTCGCCTCGTCGAGGAAGACGTGCTTGCCGCGCAGCCGGTCCGCCTGGAACTCGAACGCGCGGTCGATCGTCACCGTCGCACCGAGCTGCTCGAACGCGTGGATGTGGACGTCGAGCCGTCGGCGTCCGATCACGTCGCCTCCGGGCGGAGGCAAGAGAGCGCGGCCGAAGCGTGCGATCAGCGGACCCGCGACGAGGAACGATGCGCGGATACGCGTCGCGAGGCCCGGGTCGACGTCGGTCTTCGTCACATGCGTCCCGTCGACGGTCACCTCGTTCGGGCCGAGCCACTCGACCTGCGCGCCGAGGTTGTCCAGGAGCTCGACCATCGTCTCGACGTCGCGGATCCGCGGCACGTTCGTGAGCGTGACGGGCTCGGACGCGAGCAGCGTTGCGGCGAGGATCGGCAACGCGCCGTTCTTGTTCCCCGCGGCGCGCACGCGACCGTTCAGCGGCCGTCCGCCCTCGATCACGAAGGACTCGGCGACCGTCTCGGCGAGCATGTGGGTCATGGGAGGCGGGCTAGGATAGCTCCCCCGTGGATGTGACCCGTGAGCGCGCCTGGCAGACGCTGACCGAGTACACGCAGAGCGAGGCCCTGAGACGGCACGCGCTCGCGGTCGAGGCGTCGGTCGGCGCGTACGCTCAGAAGCTCGGTGAAGGCGAGCAGTTCTGGCGCGCGACGGCGCTGTTGCACGACTTCGACTACGAGATCCACCCCACGCTCGACAAGCATCCGCAGGACGGCGCGCCGATCCTTCGCGAGCAGGGCTACCCCGAGGAGCTGATCGAGGCGGTCCTCTCCCACGCCGAGCACCTGTCGCTGCCGCGCGACACCCCGCTCAAGCTCACGCTCTTCGCGTGCGACGAGCTCTCCGGCTTCATCCATGCGTGCGGACTCGTTCGACCCGACGGGATCGAAACCTTGGAGCCGAAGTCGGTGCGCAAGAAGCTGAAGCAGCCGTCGTTCGCTGCGGGAGTGAATCGCGACGACGTCTTCAAGAGCGCTGACGAGCTCGGGGTCGAGCTCGACGAGCACATCGCGTTCGTCACCGCAGCGATGCGCCCCATTGCGTCCGAGCTCGGGCTGCGCACGCAGGCGGACGCGGCGTGACCGCGCGGTTCGACGCACTCGGAGTCGTCGTCGCCGACATCCCGCGAGCTCTCGCCTTCTACCGGCGGCTCGGACTCGAGTTCCCCGAGGGTGCCGAGTCGGAGCAGCACGTCGAGGCGCCGCTTCCGGGCGGGCTGCGCTTCATGCTCGACGCGGAGGATGTTGTCCGTTCTTTCGACCCCGAGTGGCAGCGTCCGAACGGAAGCAGCATCGGTCTCGCGTTCTTGTGCGACTCGGCCGCCGACGTCGACGAGGTCTACGCAGAGCTAACCGGGGCGGGGTACGACAGTCACAAGGAGCCGTGGGACGCGGTCTGGGGGATGCGCTACGCGCAGGTGCGCGACCCCGACGGGCACGTCGTCGACCTGTTCGCGCCCCTCTAGCTGTCCGTGGGTAGGACAGCTAGAGGGTGGCGACGAGCCGGCCGAGGTCCTCGTCGCTCGTCCACCAGCCGCACGACACCCGCACGAACCCCGTGCTCGGAAGATCGCGGACGATCACGCCGGCCTCCGCGAGTCGCGCGACGGTCGCTTCAGGATCGGCATCGCGAAACGCGACGAGGTTCGCGTGGCCCGGCTCGGTGACGACCTCCGCGCGCTCGGCGAGCAACTCGCGGCAGCGTGCAGACGCCTCGGCGCCACGTTCGAAGCGCCACGCGGGGTGCAGCTCGAACGCGGCGAGGAGTCCGGCCGTGGCTGCGAGCGGCGTGAAGTGCGTGTCGAAGCGGGCGGCGCCCTCGTGCGGCTCGAACGTCGCCTGGGCGAGGTCGTACTCGCGCTGCGAGAGGTAGCTCGGCTGCGCGAGTCGGATCGAGTCGGGATCGCGTACCGAGAGCGCGCCGGTCAGGTCGGGACCGCACAACCACTTCTGCGCCGACACGGTGTAGAAGTCCGCCTCCGTCGCATCGACCGGGATCGCGCCCGCGGACTGAGCGCCGTCGACGAGCACCGGAACGCCCGTCGCCGCGCGCAGCTCGCGCCACGGAAGGCGATGGCCGGTGATCCAGAGAACCTCAGACAGCGCGATCAGCTTCGTGCGCGGACCGACCTCGGCCAGGATGGTCTCATATGCGTCAGCCGCCGGAAGATTGCGGATGCGCGCGACGCGCACGGTTGCGGGACTGACCACGAGCGGCCCGATCAGCCCGAAGTGCTCCGAGTCGGTCGTAACGATCTCGTCGTCAGCGCCGAGACCGAGCCCGTTCAGCACGACGTTGCAGCCCTCCGACGTGGACGTCGTGAGCGCGATGTTCTCGACCGGCACGCCGAGCAGCCGCGCGAACCCCTCGCGGACGAGCAACCTGTCCTCGAGATAGCGAACGAAGGCGGCGCGGTTGATCCTCCCCTCCTCGAGGGCGCGCTGCTGCTCCGCGGCGATCGCGCCGGCGACCGCGTGCGACATCGGCCCGAACGTCCCCGCGTTCAGGTACGCGCAGCGCTCGAGCACCGGGAACTGCGCGCGCGCCTCGTCGAACGTCATCGGACCTCGAGCTCCACCGGCGCATGATCGGACAAGAGGACATCGCCGTGCCGCCGCAGGTCTTCGGGCCAGTGGCGCTCACGGCCTTGCGGCATCAGCCCGCGAACGAGGACGTGGTCGAACCCGGGGCCCGCCTGCGAGAACCCCCACTCCGAGGAGCCGAGCGCGCGCAGGGTCGGCGACGTCACGACCGTGACGTTGAAGTCGCCGGCGAGCACGACAGGCTCTCCCGGATCCGCGAGCCCGTCGACGAACGCCGCCGCGCGGAGGAGTTCTGCGTCCGCGACGCGCTTGTCGTTGCGGAGGCTCGTCGCGTGGAGGTTCCCGACCACGGCTGTTCGCCCGGCGTCGAGGCGGATGCGGAGCGCCTGGCAGACTCGCCGCTCGCGCGCCCACATCAGTCGGGCGACGACGCCGAGCCCCAGCTCCTCGGCGGCCCGCTTCCGGAACCCGCGCGGGTTGAGGACGATCGACCGGTGTTCGGTCACCTCGAGGCCGGGCGCGACGAGAATCGCGTTCGCCTGCCCCTCGACCGCTGAGCGAAGCCGGTTCGGGTCGACGTCGGTGAGGAACGCCGCGAGCTTGCGCGGCAGCCTCGCGGGGGCGGCGACGTCGCCGTACGCGGAGTAGCCCGACCAGGCCTCGAGTCGCCGGAGCGTGCCGACGGCGAGCTCCTGCAGCGCGACGATCGCGGGCCCGTCCTCGCAGATGAGCCTGACCATCCGCTCGAAGTAGCGCCTTCTCCCCGACGGCAGGGTTCGTCCATGGAAGAGGTTCCAACTCCGGATGAGCACGCGGCTAGCGTATTCGCCGTGCGCGTCGTCATCGCGGACCCGCCGGCCTACACCCCGTACTACGACCACGACCTCGCCGGGGCGCTCGCCACGGCGGGAGCGGAGGTCGAGCTCGTCACGTCGCGCTTCCGGTTCGCCGAGCTCCCCGCACCGAACGGGTATCGGCGCAACGAGCTTTTCTATCCGCTCAGCTCGCGTGCGTTTCGCCGCTCGCGGCTCCGTGTTCCGGTAAAGGCGCTCGAGCATCCGCTCGGAATGCTGAAACTCGCGCGTCGGCCGGCCGACGTCGTCCACCTACAGTGGCTTTCGTCACCTCAGCTCGACGAGCGGCTGCTTCGCCTGCGGGCGCCGTCGGTCTTCACCGCGCACGACCTGCTTCCGCGCCGCACCGCGTCGAAGCTCGACCTCTGGCGACGCCTCCTGGCTCGCTTCGATCGGGTGGTCGTGCACAGCGAGCACGGCCGGGAGCGGCTCGCGGAGCTCGGCGTCGAGGCTCACGTGATTCCGCTGCCGATCTCGGCGTCGAACGTCGAGCGGCGCGACGACGGGCGAACATTGCTCTTCGCCGGCGTGATCCGGCCGTACAAGGGCCTGCCGGACGCGCTGGAGGTCGTGCGGAGGATCGAGGACGCACGTCTGCTCGTCGCGGGAGATCCGAGCGAGCCGGTGGAGGCGCGCGGCGACCGCGTCGAGTGGCGGCTCGGCTACCTGGCGCAGTCCGAGCTCGACCGCGCACTCGGCGAGGGCACGGTGGCGCTCTTTCCTTACCGTCCCGAGCTCGACCAGAGCGCCTCGCTGATGCAGGCACTCGGAGCCGGCGTGCCGGCCGTTTGCTACGACGTGGGCGGGATCGCCGAGCCCGTGCGGCGCTTCGGCGCGGGCCGCGTCGTCCCGGCAGGTGATCTCGACGCGCTGACCGAAGCCGCACGCGAGCTCCTCGACGACCCGCAAGCGCTGGCAGGGGCGCGCGAAGGTGCGCGTCGCGCGCGCGCGTCGCTCACGTGGGCAGCGTCCGCCCGGGCGCACCTCGAGCTGTACCGGGAGCTCGCGTGATCTTCCGCCGTCGCTTCGGCGAGCTGATCGACCGCCAGCTCGATCTCTTCGAGCAGGACAACGCCGACCTGTTCGAGCGCCTCGAGGATGCCGAGGACGAGTACCGGCGCGCGGGACGCGAGGAGGCGGAGGAGCGCTTCGGCGACCTGCAGGAGCTCCTCGCCGAGGGAGGCGAGACGCTGGTCGAGCTGCGCGACACGTACGCCGAGACGCTCGACGATAAGGCGGCCGAGGAGTACGCGGGCGCGTTCGACTTCGCCGTCCTGCGCCGCTTTCCTCAGTTCGCGCTCGAGCTCGGCGACGAGGACGACGACGAGGAGGGCGGCTAGTCCGAGTCGTCCGGCTCGCCGGAGCCCTTGCCCGACGAGTCGTCCGACCTTCGCCCGCTGCGGTCCTCGGCGACGGAGTCGTCGGCGCCGGGCCCGCGGTTTCGGCCGCGCGAGTCGTCCGCCGGCTTGAGCTCCTCCTCGGCGCCGCCCCGTCCACTCGACGCGCTGCCCCGCTCGGAGTTGTCGTGGTCGTTCGAGACGACGATCGGCGGCGCGGCGGTAAGCGAGCTGGCTGCGGTCGCTCGTTCGTTCACCTCCACCGCCGCGGAGGTTGCGGTGAGCGCCGCGAGAAGCGCCGCGCCACCCTTCGCGGCGAGGGCGGCGGTCGACACGATGTCCGCCGGCCCACCGAGGCGTGTCAGGGCTTCCTTGGCCCACACGACGACGAGCCCGGGCAGGACGCGGACCCGCTCCGCGACGGCCTTCCGCGCACGCCACAGGAGCGCTTCTACCGAGGAGGGCGAGACCTCCATCGTGCGGGCGACCTCGTCGTAGGAGAGCCCTTGCACCTCCCGCAGGAGGAGCGCTTCGCGCTGGCGCTCCGGAAGCTCGGCAACGGCGTCACGAACCTCCGCGATCCTCGCGCGCTCCACCGCAGCCTGGTGCGTCGTGTCTCCGCGACCGTCGAGCTCGGGGTCGAGCGCGACGGTCAGGGGCGCCGCCATCCGCTTGCGAATCCGCATCCGGCACTCGTTGCGCGCGATCGTCGCCAGCCACGCGGCGGGCTCCTGGGGCCTCGTGCCGGAGAGCAGCGAGCGGTGCGCCGCGAGGAAGCTCTGCTGAGCCGCATCGGCGGCCTCCTCCGGGTCTCGCAGCATGCCGCGGCAAATGCCGGCGACGAGCCGGGCGTGGTCGCGGTACAGGTCGGCCAACGCATCGGCGGCGCGACCCTGCGCCTCGACTGTGCGCTCGTGCGAGCTCAGCTCAACCCCTTCCTCGACGGAACCCTCATCTGTATAGCCCAGATGCACGACGACCGGATTTCCTTCGCGAAGGTTCTTCGGCCGATTCGACTCTCTCCTTCGAGTCGTCCCAGTCCCTCGACCAAGGAGAGAACACACATGGCTCGCAAATTGCTGCTGATGCTCGCGGCCGTCTCGGCTGCTGGCGTGGCCGCTCTCGGCCTGGCCATCCCGGGCAACGCGGCCTCGCCCAAGCTGATCGCGACCGTGACCGACGACAGCGTGATCACGCTGACGACGCCGATGGGCAGGCCGGTTCGGACGCTGAGGGCCGGCGGCTACACGGTCGCCGTGCGCGACCAGACCTCCGACCACAACTTCCGGCTCGCAGGCTCCGGTGTGCGCAGGGCGACGGGAGTCGAGGCCGTGGTCACGACCACCTGGGGCGTTCGCTTCCGAAAGGGGAAGCGCTACGTGTTCCAATGCGATCCCCACGCATCGTCCATGCGAGGGGCGCTGCGCGCACGCTGACGCGTCATCGGTGGCCGAAGTGGTGTGCGTCGGGGAGCGCGTCGTTGACGGCGTGCTCCCCGGACACACGCCGCGCGAGCGGGCCGAGCGTCTCGAGGCGGTCGACGAGCACGTTCTGGTTCCGGCCGATCTTCTCGAAGCGCCCTTCGGCGCGGATCAGCGGCTCGCCGCGCACGATCGCCCGGTGCCGGTCGTACACCTGCGGGGGCACGATCAGGTTCATCTGGCCGAACTCGTCCTCGAGCAGCATGAAGACGATCCCCTTCGCGGTCGAGGGTCGCTGCCTCGCGATCGCCATGCCCGCGACCGTGACGCGCGTGCGATGCGGCTGCTCGCGCAGCTCCCGGGACGAGAGCGTTCCGTCAGGCAGATGTGGGCGGAGCAGCTCGAGCGGGTGGACGCCGACGGAGATACTCGTCAGGCGGTAGTCGGCGAGCATCTGCTCCCAGCGCGTCTGCTTCGCGAGCTCGGGCGTCTCGACCGTCGGGTCGAGCGGAAGCGCGAGCTGTTGTTCCTCGCCGCCGGAGCCTGGGACGGTCTGAGCGCGCGGGACGAGGCCGAGCTCCCAGAGCAGGGTGCGCCGGCTCTCGCCCAGGCAGTCGCACGCGCCCGACTGGACGAGCGCCTCCAGCTCGTCGCGGCCGAGCTCGGTCCGCTGCGCGAGCTCGCGCACGTCGCGAAAGGGGCCGCTGCGCGCGCGCTCCTCGACGAGCGCGCGCGCGTCGTCCTCGCCGACGTGCGCGACGTACTCGATCCCCATCCTCACGGCGCCGTCCTCGTTCGCACACTTCGAGCGCGAGCGGTTGACGTCGGGTGAGCGCACCTCGACGCCGTTCCTCTGCGCGTCGCGAACGAGCGTCGACGGCGGATAGAAGCCCATCGGCTGCGCGTTCAGGAGTGAGCAGAGGAACTCGGTCGGGTAGTAGTGGCGCAGCCACGCCGACTGGTAGGCGAGCAGCGCGAACGCGGCGGCGTGCGATTTCGGAAAGCCGAACCCGGAGAAGCCGGTCAGCTTGTCGTAGACGTTGTCGGCGGTCTCCCGGTCGACTCCCTTGGCGAGCGCGCCCTCGACGAAGCGTGCGCGGAACGCCTCGAGCGCCTCCTGGGAGCGCTTGCGGCTCATCGCGCGGCGCAGGCCCTCCGCCTCCCCCACGCTGAAGCCGGCGAGCGCCATCGCGACGTGCAGCACCTGATCCTGGAAGACGATCGCGCCGTAGGTCTCACCGAGCGGCGCTTCGAGCAGCGGATGGTCGTAGGTCGGCTTGTGCGTCGGGTCGGCGCGCAGGAGCTCCCGGTTCTTGACGTACGGGTGCACCGCCTTCCCCTGGATCGGCCCAGGGCGCACGAGCGCGACCTGCACCGTGAGGTCGTCGAGGTTCTCCGGTCTCGTGCGCAGGAGGCTCTGCATCTGCGCACGGCTTTCGATCTGGAACGTGCCGACCGTGTCCGCGCACTGGATGTCGTCGTAGACGGCGGGATCCTCGAGTGAGATCCGGGAGAGGTCGATCGACTCGCCGCGCACCCGCGCGACCTCGCTCACGCACTCCTCGACCGCCGAGAGCATCCCGAGCCCGAGCAGGTCGATCTTCATGAACCCCGCGTCGGAGCACGAGTCCTTGTCCCACTGGCAGAGCTGGCGGCCGACCATCGCGGCCGGTTGCACCGGCACGAGCTCGACGAGCGGGCGCGACGAGATGATCATCCCGCCCGGGTGCTGCGAGATGTGGCGCGGGAGACCCGCGATCTCCGCGCAGCACTCGACGAACGCTCGCCAGCGCGGCGAGAGGAGCTTCCGCTTCGCGTCCGGGAGCGTCGCGAGATCCTGCGTGACCTTCTTCGCGTTCCAGCCTTCGGTGATCTTCGCGAGCCGCTCGAGCTCGGCGTGCGGAAGGCCGAGCGCCTTCCCGACGTCGCGGATCGCGCCGCGCGAGCGATACGTTGCAAAGGACGCGACGAGGGCGGCGTGCTCGCGGCCGTAGCGCTCGGTGACGCGGACGATCAGCTTCTCGCGGATGTCGCGCGGGAAGTCGAGGTCGATGTCGGGCACGCCGCGCATCTCGTCGTTCAGGAAGCGGCCGAGCGAGAGCCCCGCGGTCACCGGGTCGACGTGTGAGAGGCCGGTCAGGTAGCAGACGATCGAGCCGACCGACGAGCCGCGGCCGCGGCCGGGCGGCAACACGTGCCTCGGCGCATCGTCGCCGCGCACCTCGCGCGCGCAGTCGGCCGCCAACTCGAGCACCTCGTGGTGGAGCAGGAAGAACCCGTCGAGGCCGAGCCGGCCGATCAGCGCGAGCTCCTCGTCGAGCCTTGCCCGCGCACTCCGCTTGTGACCGTTCAGGCCGGAGTAGCGCTCCTCGAACGCGCGGTCGCAGATGCGCTTGAGCTTGACGCTCGCCGGCTCACCGTCGGCGAAGTCGGGGTAGCTGTAGCCGAGGTCGGCGGTGAGGTCGAAGCGCAGCCGGTCGGCGAGCTCCCCGGCATACTCGACGGCGTCGCGGTCGTCGGGGAAGCGCTCCAGCACGTCGTCGGGCGCGAGCAGGACCGACTCGTGGTTGCCGCGCCGCTCGGGCTCCGAGCCGTCGAGCGACGTGCACTCGCGGATCGCGACGAGCACGTCCTGCAGCTGCGCGCGACGGGGATGGTGCGCGTGCGCGTCCCCGGTCGCGACCGTCTGCACGCCCAGCATCTCCGCGAGGTCTCGCAGCGCGGCGTTCCGGCGCACGTCGCCTCGTTCGTACGGTCGCTGGAGCTCGACGAAAAAGCGCTCGCGGAAGGCGCCGGCGACCGCCGCGGCGGTGTTCGGGTCGCGCACGCCCAGCCCGTGCCGCGCGCAGCCGGAGAGACAGACGAGCCCGTCGTTCAGCTCGAGCAGGAGCTCGACCGACAGCGCGGGATCGAGCGGCGGGTCCTCGGGCTTGGGCCTCGTCCCCGCGTGGGCCGCGGTCAGCAGCCGGCAGAGGTTCGCGTAGCCGCGCGCATCTTCGACGAGCACGGTGACGTGCGCGCCTCCCTCGAGCCTCACCTCCGCCCCGGTGATCGCGCGCACGCCGAAGGCCTTCGCCGCGTGCGCGAACTCGAGTGAGCCGTAGACCCCGTCGTGGTCGGTCAGCGCGAGGGCGTCGTAGCCGAGCTCGGCCGCGCGCAGCGCGAGCTCCTCGGGCAGCGAGGCGCCGTCCAGGAAGGAATAGGCCGAGTGCGCGTGCAGCTCGACGTACGTCACCGGAGGCGATGCACGTGGACTGACCGAACCTCGCCGGGCGTGTGCCGCGTTGAAGGGGAGACAACGTCCCCGACGAATGAGGAGCACCCATGGCCCTGCTCGTAACGATCATGGCGACCCTGCTGGTGGTTGCGACCACGCTCGCCTTCGCCGTCGGCGCCTAAGCCCCGCGCTGGCTGAACCATCCGCCCCGCTCCTCGTCGCGGAACACCACGACGTTCTGGCCCGACTCGAGCACGAGCTCGAAGTAGCGCCGCTGGACGGGCTCCTCGGTCCACCAACGGTCGACCACGCGCCACTCTTCGCGGACGAGCGCTACCCCTAGACGGTTGACGAGCCGCGGGGTCCCGTCGAATCGCGCCTCGACGAGCGCCGACTGCGGCTCGTTCAGTCGTCGCGAGGTACGAACAGTGCCCGGGCTTCCGGGATCCGCGACCACGGTGCCACTTCGACCACCGACGCGACCGAGCCTGAGCCGGTGCTCGCGCGCACCTGACGCAGGCCCTCGCTCAACCTGCTCTGCAACTCCGACCCCGCCGCCTGCATGAGCTCCAACTGCTGGCCGTGCGACTCGCTCAGCTCGACGAGCTCGAGGCGAAGCGAGACGATCGGCGCCGGCAGCTCCGCGAGCTTCGGTCCGAGGGCGTGGCGCAGGCGGTCGCGCTCGGCCGTCGGGTCTCGCATCGTGACCGTCCTTCGCCACGACCCTCCGCCCACGAGTCGTGCCGCCACCGCGGCCTTGCGCACGAACCGTCCATCGCGCTCCTTTCGCTCGAGCAGCCGGTCGAGCAGCGCGCCGAACGCGCGCCGCAGGGTGAACTCGTTGCCGATCGCTTCCGGGAACTCGAGCTCCTCGTAGAGCTCGGCGGGCGGGCGCCGCCCCAGCACCCGCCCCGCCGCGCCCCCTCTCGCCAGGCTCCAGGCACGCCGGCCGTCCGGCCCCAGTCGTTCGGCGACGGCAGCTTTGGGGAGCCCGGCAAGCTCGCCCAATCGTTTGACCCCGAGCTCGCGGAGCTCGAGCTGGCGCCGCGCGTCGAGCGGCAACAGCGAGAGGGGCAGCGGTGCGAGGAACTCCGGCATCTGCTCGTCGGAGACGACGAGCGCCTGTCCCGCGCGCGCGACGTTGGCGGCGGCGAGGGCGGCGAAGCGCCGCTCGGCCGCGCCGATCCGCGCGTCCCACCCCGAGCCGGCGGACGCGAGCGCCCGCTTGAGCGCCTCCTCGAGACCCCCGTAGAGCCGCTCGACCCCGCGCGTCTCGAAGTACGCGCACCCGGGCTCGGCCGACTCGACCGAGAACCCCGAGTCCTCGAGCCGGAGCAGAACCCCCTCCCACGCCTGCTCGGCCGCCGAAGGGTCCTCCTCGACGAGGACGAGCCGCGGGCACATCGCGAGCGCTTCGCCCAGCCGCATCCCGGGCTTGACTCCCTCCGCCTCCGCCGCGGCCGTCACAGGGCCGAGCAGCGGCTCCTCGCCGGCCGGAGGTGCGAGGGCTGCTGGAGCGGCCAAGAGCGAGGGCCTGGACCGCAGCGCCGCCCGCAAGGAGAAGCCCGGGATGGCGAGGCAGACGATCATGCGAACGTACGTTCTATCGTACACACGTTCGGATGTCAAGGGTTTTTTTGGTATCGCACACCCCCTCACGGCTGGACTTCGAAAGCACCTGGAGGAGTTGGATGGACTTCGTGCGACCTTGGGACGAGAGCTCACCAACTCAAGCCCCTGGCTCGGAACGCTACGCCGCCAGGAGGCGAACTCGGGCGAGAGCAGACCGTCCCTCGCGAGTACGAGAGACTGGACGATGCGCGAGATGCGGCCGCTGCCGTCACGGAACGGATGCACGGAGACGAGATACAAGTGCGCCATGGCGCCGCGAACGACCACGTGCGCATCGGATGAAGGCATCGTCCGTCGAGAGCTCAGTGTCGATCGAGGGCTACGTGGTCAGTGAGAACGACGCCCTGGCAGTCGTCTCCCATTGAGGAGTATCTGAGCGACCACACTCCCGAGTACTACGAGATGCTTCAAGCGGTCCAAGGCGGCAGCTACCGGCCGGAGCGCGATGCCACCGAGTGGGTCCGTTTCTGCGTTGAAGCGCACATCGCGCAGGCACGCCGGCGGCTCGCTCAGCTCGCAGCAGCCGCCGCGCGGTGGCGGCATCTCGAGGACCTCGTCGAGAGCCGCGGGTGGCCCGAGCGCTTGATCATCGCTCTCGAGCAGAGCCTCATCGGCGGAACAGATCGGGCGAGCTACGAGAAGGAAGCCGGCATTTCGTCCGCAACTGCGAGCACAGACTTTCGCCGCCTTCTCGACGCTGGGCTGAACACGCAGATCGGTCGCGGACGCAACATCCGCTATCACGCGAGCGACGATCTCCGAGCACAGGTGTCCGCCGCGATCTCGCGCCAGGACGACGACGGAGACGCGACGAGACCGGGCTAACAGCCGTGCCTCGCAGATCGAGGTCGTCGAGGACTGGCTGCTAGCCCGCTGGAACGAACTCTAGGACTCCTAGAGCGTGATTTCCGCCGCGGGGCCGACCATCCGCGTGAAGCGCGGCACGACGTCGAGGACGTTCTCTCGCGCACAGAAGCGGATGTCGTCGTCGAGGCCGGGCGGCCCGTAGGTCCTCGCCGTCAGGCCCTCGTACGGGTCGGTGAACGAACGCGCGATCAGCTCCGACGCTTTCGCGGCGTCGTTCCGGTCGCCGTCGAGCAGCTGGACGATCCGCCCCGCGCAGTACGCGTCGTCGAGCGCGAACGTGTACTTGCCCTTGAACCCCGCGCAGACGATCCCGATGTCCTCCCCAGTCTCGCGCGCGGTCGCGGCGACGGCGTCGAGGTTCAGCAGGCTTCCGAGGAAGACGCGCTCGCAGCTCGAGGCAGCGGTCAGGATGGCGCGCGTCCCGTTCGTCGTCGAGAAGATCAGCGGCACGTCGCCTCCGTCGAGGAGCTCGCGCGGCGAAGCCCCGACGTCGAAGCCCTCGACCCGCTGGCCGAAGCGCTCTCCGCCGAGCAGCCCTTCGCCGAGCTGCTCGCGCACCGCCCGCGCCTCCTCGATCCCGGGCGCGCAGAGGACACGCGGCCACCCGCTCGCGAGCGCCTGCGCGATCGTCGAGGTCGCGCGGAGGACGTCGACGACGATCCCGACTGGGGCCGCTGCCGCCTCCGACGGCGTGAAGGCGACGTCGACACGCACCCTGGATACGCTAGCCGCCGATGACGACGGGCCTCACCTGCTACCGCCACCCGAACCGCGAGACGGGCGTCTCCTGCGCCCACTGCGGCCGCGGGCTGTGTCCTGACTGCATGGTCTTCACGCCGGTCGGGATCAAGTGCGCCGAGCACGCGGGCGTGCCGACGGGCACCGCGAGGGTCGTCGAGGGGGCACGCCGGTTCGGCATCGAGGGCGGGGGCGCGCTCCTGACGAAGATCCTGATCGGCATCAACGTGCTCGTGTTCCTGTGGCAGGTCGGCAGCGGCGGCACGCTCTCGCAGCCGTACGGCTACCCGTACCTGCACGGCGCGCTGAACGGCATCCTCGTTGCGAACGGGGACTGGTGGCGCCTCTTCACCTCGATGTTCCTCCACGCCAGCGTGATCCACCTCGGGATGAACATGCTTTTCCTGTGGTGGATCGCCGCGCCGGCGGAGCAGGCGCTCGGACGAGCGCGCTTCGCGCTTCTCTACCTCGTGTCCGGGCTCGCGGGCGCGGCTGGCGCGCTGCTGCTGTCCGCGCCCGAGGCCACCACGGTCGGCGCATCCGGTGCGCTCTTCGGGATCCTCGGCGCTGCCTTCATCTTCGAACGACAGCGCAACTACGTGCTCGGAGGGGGCGCGCTCACGATCATCGTGCTCAACCTGGCCTTCACGTTTGCGATCCCCGGAATCTCGATCGGCGGGCACCTGGGCGGGCTCGCGGGCGGGGCGCTCTCCGCGCTCGCGCTCTCGCGCCTCGGCCGGGCGCACGCTGCGTACGGACGACCGGGGCTCGCCGGTATCGCGGGGGTGGGCGCGGTGGGGATCGCGAGCGTCGCGATCTCCTATTGGGCTGTGGCTGGATACGTCTAGTGCCGATACCTTGGACGATGCGCCGCACGCTCGCCGTCGTCTCCGTCCTCTGCCTGGCCTTTCCCGCCGTGGGCGCCGCGCGACCGCTGCTCGGCGTCCACGGTGGGATTGACCGCTTCGACCAGCTGACCGGGCAGCGCTCCCAGGTCCGCCACATCTTCTTCGGCTGGGGCAATACGCGCTTCGACCAGAACTTTCCGGCGGGCGGACCGACTCCGATGATCGCGATGATCCCGACGGCGATCTCGCCGCTCTCGATCGCGCGCGGCGAGGGTGACGAGTATCTGTTCGCCCTGAACGACTGGCTCGCGAGACGTGGCGGCGCCGCGTACGTGCGGCCGATGCCGGAGATGAACGGGCACTGGAACGCGTACTGCGCGTACACGAAGGGCGGTCGGTCGAAGGGCGCTGCGTACTCGACCGCGTCGTTCAGAAAGGCGTTCGCGCGGATCGCTGTGCTCGTGCGCGGCGGCTCCGCGGCGAGCGTCAACTCGAGACTCGTGCGGCTGAAGCTCCCGCCGATCTCGCGCGACCTGCCGGCGCTCCCAGCGGTCAGGATCGTGTGGAACCCGCAGGGCTATGGCTCACCCGACCTACCGGGCAACTCCGCGCAGGCGTACTACCCGGGCGACCGCTACGTTGACGTCGTCGCGAACGACCTCTACTACATCCGCGGCAAGGCCGAGTGGGCGGCGGCCGAGCCGCTGTACAAGGCGCATCCGTCGAAGCCGTACGCGTTCGCCGAATGGGGCCTGTGGGGAATCGATGCACCGAGCTTCGTCGAGGAGATGGCGCGCTTCGTGAAGACGCACCGCCGCGTGGAACTCGTCGCGTACTACAGCGGCCAACGCGGCTCGCCCTGGGACCTCGCGTCGAAGCCGCGCAGCCGCGCAGCGTACAAGCGGCTGATCGTCCCGCTCGGCCGCTAGCGACCCCAGTCGTCAGAAGGATCCCTCCGGCCGACCTCGACCGCCCAGTAGTCGCGCTGGAACGCGACGAGCCCCTCGTCGTCGACGTGAATCACCGAGACTCCGGCGATGGTCTGCTCGCTTCCTCCAGAACGGACGACCGCCCAGTACTCACACGTGGCACGGTCACCGTCGACGATCGGTTCGGCGAAGCGGCACTCCGCCGGCGCCTCCTCGGAGGCAAACGCCCAACTCGCGTACCCCGCCGCTCCATCCGGGCCGAGGCGGGGCTCGCGAAACGGGTGGGAGCGGAAGACCGCGTGCTCTCCGTAGAGCGAGCGCAACGCGTCGACGTCCTGCGCCGGCCACGCGCGCAGCCAGGTGTCACGCCAGCGGCGAGCGGCTTCGACGGTCTTCATCAGCCGCCGGCTGCGACGTAGGCCGCGCCGGTCTCCGCGAGCGCGGCCTGCGCAGCGGCGAGCCGTGCGAGCGGCACGCGAAACGGCGAACACGACACGTAGTCGAGCCCGAGCTCGTGGCAGAACGCGACCGACGCGGGCTCGCCGCCGTGCTCGCCGCAGATCCCGAGCTTCAGGTGCGCCTTCGCGCCGCGGCCGCGCTCGACGGCGATCTGCATCAGGTCCCCCACGCCGCTCTGGTCGAGCGTCTCGAAGGGGTTGCGCTCGAGCACACCGCCCTCGAGGTAATGGGTGAGGAACTTCCCTTCCGCATCGTCGCGCGAGAAGCCGAGCGCGGTCTGCGTCAGGTCGTTTGTGCCGAACGAGAAGAAGTCAGCGTGCTCGGCGATCTCGTCCGCACGGATGCACGCACGCGGTAGCTCGATCATCGTGCCGCAGAGATACTCGACGTCGTTCTCCTCCGCCGCCACCGCAACGGTCAGCGCGCGCAGCCGACGCAGCTCTTCGGCGAAGCCGACGAGCGGGTGCATGATCTCGACGAGCGGAGCCTCTCCCGTCTTGTCTCGGACGACCTTCGCCGCACGGACGATCGCGCGCACCTGCATCTCGTAGATCTCGGGGAATTGAAGCCCGAGCCGGCAGCCGCGCGTGCCGAGCATCGGGTTCGACTCCTGGAGCTGCTTGATCCGCTCGCGCATCTCTTCCGGCGCCTCGTCGAAGGCCGGCAGGAACTCGTGGAGCGGCGGGTCGAGCAGGCGGATCGTGACCGGCAGTCCTGCCATCGCCTCGAAGATCCCCTCGAAGTCGGACTGCTGCATCGGGAGCAGGCGGTCGAGCGCGCTGCGCCGGCCCTGCTCGTCGCGCGCCATGATCATCTCCTGCACGACGGGCAGCCGCTCGTCGCCGAAGAACATGTGCTCGGTGCGGCAGAGGCCGATCCCCTCCGCGCCGAACGCGCGCGCCCGGACCGCATCTTCCGGCGTGTCTGCGTTCGCGCGCACCTTGAGGCGGCGCACGTCGTCGGCCCACCCGAGCACCGTCTGGAAGTCCTCGTTGATCTGCGGCGGGACGAGGCGCACAGGCCCGACGATCACGCGTCCGGTGCCTCCGTCGATCGTCAGCGGGTCGCCTTCACGGAGCTCGTGCTCCCCGATCCGCGCGACGCCTGCCTTCAGGTCGAGCGAGAGCGCCTCGCAGCCGGCGACGCAAGGTTTCCCCATGCCCCGCGCGACGACGGCCGCGTGCGAGGTCATGCCGCCGTGGACGGTGAGGATCCCCTTCGCCGCGATCATCCCGTGGATGTCGTCGGGCGTCGTCTCCCAACGGACGAGGATCACGTCTTCGCGCTCGCCCCGCTCCGCGGCGGTGTCGGCGTCGAAGACGATCGAGCCGCTCGCTGCGCCCGGGCTCGCGTTCAGCCCCGTCGCCGCGACGTCGTATTGCTCGTTCGGGTCGAGCATCGGGTGGAGCAGCTGGTCGAGCTGAGCGGGGTCGATCCGCGCGATCGCGTCCTCGCGT
This sequence comes from Actinomycetota bacterium, assembly GCA_013812235.1. Taxonomy (GTDB): domain Bacteria; phylum Actinomycetota; class Thermoleophilia; order Gaiellales; family Gaiellaceae; genus JACCTU01. The sequence continues at coordinate 29,987 of JACCTU010000191.1, forward strand.
GAGATCAACCCCTCGTCGACCATGTCGACCGCCGCCTTCAATCCCGCGGCCGCGGTGCGCTTAGCCGCGCGGGTCTGAAGCAGATAGAGCCGCCCTTCCTCGACAGTGAACTCGATGTCCTGCATGTCGCGGTAGTGCTCCTCGAGTCGGCGCATCGTGCCGAGCAGCTGCTCGTACGCCTTGGGCAGCCGCGCCTGCATCGCCTCGAGCGGCTCCGGCGTGCGGATGCCGGCGACGACGTCCTCGCCCTGCGCGTTCGCGAGGAACTCGCCGTACAGCCCCTGCCCGCCGGTGGACGGGTCCCGGGTGAAGCAGACACCGGTGCCGCAGTCCTCGCCCTTGTTGCCGAAGACCATCTGGACGACGTTGACCGCGGTGCCCAGGTCGTCCGGGATCCGGTGGGCACGCCGGTAGACCTGCGCGCGCGGGTTTCCCCACGAGTCGAAGACCGCGCGCACGGCACGCCGGAGCTGATCTCGTGCGTCCTGCGGGAACTCGCCGCCCGTGCTCTCGCGGTAGGTCGCCTTGTACGTCTCGATCAGCTCTGCGAGGTCCTCCGCGGTCAGGTCCGTGTCCTGTGCGGCGCGGCGCTTCGACTTCAGGTCGGCGAGCGACTGCTCGAACCGATGGCCGTCGATCCCCTCGACCACCTCGCCGAACATCTGGATCAGGCGCCGGTACGAGTCCCGCGCGAAGCGCGCGTTGCCGGTCGTGCGGGCGAGACCCTCGACCGCCACGTCGTTCAGGCCGAGGTTGAGGATCGTGTCCATCATCCCGGGCATCGAGACGGCCGCGCCCGACCGGACCGAGACGAGCAACGGGTCCTTCGGATCGCCGAAGCGCTTCCCGGCGCGCTGCTCGAGTCGCCCCACGTGCTCGTCGACCTCCGCGTCGAGCCCGTCCGGCGCCCGGCCGAGCGCCATCGCGGCACGGCAGGCCTCCGTCGTGATCGTGAAGCCGGCGGGGACCGGGACCCCGAGCTCGGTCATCTCCGCAAGCCCGATCCCCTTGCCGCCGAGGAGCTCACGCCCGCCCGGAACGGCCTCGTCGAACGCGTACACGTAGCGCGGGGCGGTCAAGGGCGGCCAATATTCCCACAAAGTGGCTGCACAGCACATCGTGGCGGCCGGCGGGCGGACCCTGGGGACCCCCGTCGACGACTTCGTCCTCGGGCTCTCCCGTGGGCGGCGGGTCTGCACGGTCCCGACGGCGAACATGGAGCAAGACGCCGGCCTCGTCCTCTTCTACGACGCCTTCGCCCACAAGGCGGAGTGCTCACGGCTCCTCTTCAATCCCTGGCCGCCGTCAGACCTCCGCGCGTTCGTCCTGGCCCAGGACGTGCTGCTGGTGCCGGGCGGGAACACGGCGAACATGCTCGCGATCTGGCGGGTGCATGGCTTCGACCGCATCGTGCGCGAGGCCTGGGAGCAGGGCGTCGTGCTCTACGGCTGGAGCGCCGGGATGATCTCGTGGTTCGAGGCGGGCGTCACGGACTCGTTCGGGCCGCAGCTGGAGAGCATGGACTGCCTCGGGTTCCTCCCCGGCAGCGCGTGCCCGCACTACGACGGCGAAGGGCTTCGCCGCCGTCGCTACCAGGAGCTCGTCTCGAACGGTTTCCCCGCGGGCTGGGCGGCCGACGACGGCGTGGCGCTTCACTTCGCCGACACCGAGTTCGTCGAAGCGGTCACGATCCGGCCGGAAGGCCGCGCCTACCGTGTCGGGCACGACTCGGAGACGCCGGTCGAGGCGCGCCTGCTGTGAAGCCGCCGCTACGTAGCTCAGACACAATCCGGACCGAGCGGCTTGAGCTCGTGCCGCTCGCCGATTCGCTCGAGTTGCTTGTCGAGGGCAAGCGCGTCGAGGCCGAGCGCGAACTCGGCGTCCTCCTTCCCCGCTGGTGGCCGGACCGGCACGACCTCGGCTTCCTCGCCTTTCGAGCTCGCCAGCTCGCGGCAGAACCCGATGATCGCGACTGGATGCCGTGGCTCGTCGTGCTCGGAGACGAACGCGTGATGATCGGTCACGCCGGTTTCCACGGTCGACCCGGCAAGAACGCGCGCAACGACCCCGACGCCGTCGAGCTCGGTTACATGATCCTCGTTGCGCAGCGGGGCCGCGGCTATGCGACCGAGGTGGTCGATGCGCTGGTCAAGTGGGCGGCAGACGTGCATGGGATCCGCCGCTTCGTCGCTTCGATCGGGCCAGAGAACGCGCCGTCGCTCGCGCTCGTGCGCAAACTCGGCTTCGTCGACGTCGGCCGCCATTGGGACGACCAGGACGGCGAGGAACTCGAGTTCCTGCTGGAGCTTTAGCCCGGGCGCTTCGCAGCGAGCCACCCCGCGACCCTGATGCCCATCCAGATCGGCGTCAGCAAGACGTAGAAGAGCACGACCGCAAGACCGAGCGCGGTCCACCAGAGCGCCCAGTAGCGAATCGGCACGGGACCCTTCCGGCGCAGGTCCCGGGTCACGCCTGCACCTCCTGGAGGTCGCGTGTCCGCTGCTCGACCGTGCGGATCACGCGCTGCGCGGTCTCCTCGATCGAGAGCTCCGAGACGTCGATCACCGGGCAGCCGAGGCGGCGGTGCACGACCTCCGCCTGCGCGAGCTCCTCGTAGATCTTCACGAGCTCGGAGTACTGCCGAGCCGTCCCCCCGAAGTTGCGCGCGCGCGCCGTCCGGATCTCGCCGAGCCGGTTGGCGTCGATCGTCAGCCCGACGACCTTGACCGGGTTGATCCTGAAGAGGTCTTGCGGTGGCTCGATCCCCGCGACGATCGGAACGTTCGCGGTCTTGTAGCCGAGGTTCCCGAGGTACATCGAGAGCGGCGTCTTCGACGTTCGCGAGACGCCGACGAGCACGACGTCCGCCTCGTCGAGACCGCCGCCGATCCCGTCGTCGTAGCGCACCGCGAACTCGATCGCCTCGATCCGCCGGAAGTAGCCCGAGTCGAGAGGCGCGCGCGCACCGGCACGGCCCTGCGCCTCGACTCCCGCCACGCGTGACACCGCGTCGATCGGCTGGCCGAGCAGGTCGCAGTAGTGGACTCGCGCGCGCCGGCACGCGCGGCGCATCGCGTCGCGCAGCTCCGGCTTGACGAGCGTGTAGAAGACGACAGCCGGACGCCCGCGGGCCCTCCCCACGGCAAGCTCGAGATCCTCGACAGATTCCACGCGCGGGTGGCGCACTTCCTCGAAGGTCTGGTCGGGAAACTGCGCCTCGAGCGCGTGAACGAGCCGCGTGGCAGTCTCCCCCGTGGAGTCCGACACGATGTGGAGCTCCACGGGCGCGACGACCACGCGGACATTCTGACGGCTTAGCGGTTCTCTAGTCGCTCTGGGTGGGTCGCTTCCCGAGCGTGGCCGTCACTGTCTGGGTACCACCGCCGCGTCGGATGGTGAGCTCCAGCTCGTCACCGGGCTTGCGCGCGGCGACCGCGCGGCGGACGTCGTCGGCCGACGCCGCTTCGCCCTCGACCTCGGTGATCACGTCGCCCTGCTTCAGGCCGGCCCTGTCGGCGGGGCTTCCGTCCGTGACCGCCGCGATCTGCGCTCCTTCGTCGGCCTCCGCGAGTTGGACGCCGAGGAACGGCCGCTCGATCGACCTGCCGGCGATCAGCGCGTCCGCGACCTCTTTCGCGATCTCGATCGGCACCGCGTAGCCGATGCCTTCGTTGCCACCGGACGAGGACGCGATCTGCGAGTTGATGCCGACGACGCGGCCCTGGCCGTCGAGCAGCGGACCGCCGCTGTTGCCGGGGTTGATCGCGGCATCGGTCTGGATCGCGCCGTCGATCGTGAAGCCGTCGGGTGCGGTCAGCTCTCGGTGGAGCGCGCTGACGATGCCGCTCGTCACCGTGCCCTCGAGCCCGAACGGGCTGCCGATCGCGACCACGAGGTCGCCGATCTCGAGCGACTCGGACGATCCGAGCTCGACGGGCGTGACGCCACTCGGCACGCTGTCGAGCTCGAGCACCGCGACGTCGGACGACGCGTCTGCGCCGACGACCCTGGCGTCGATCTCGTCGCCGTCCGGAAACCGCACCGTGACGCTCTGGGCGTTGTCGACGACGTGCTGGTTCGTCAGGACGTGGCCCTCGTCGTCGATCACGAAGCCGCTGCCGGTCGAGGTGCCGCCGCCCTGACCCGGCGGGAGGAACGGCGCGACCTGCGCCTGGGTGCTGGTGGTGACGAGGACGACCCCGTCCTTCGCGCGCTGGTAGATCTCGTTGACCGACAGCTGCGCGCCGGCGGCGACGGACCGTGTCGGTGCCGTCTGCACGACAGTCGCCGCACCGTCGTCGTCGGTCGCCTCCCAGATCCCGATCCCCGCGCCGGCGCCGATCGCGGAGGCCGCGACGATCGAGAGAAAGAAGACGAGAAATTTTCGGAACATCGATCCTCCTGGGTCAGTGTGACGGCTCCATCGAAGCGGCTCGCCCTGAGATCGGGCTGAGAGGCTCGTTCAGGCGGCGTTAAGCGGTTCTCAGCGGCCGCTCAGGTTCCGCAGGAACACTTGGCCCATGCGCGTTCTCGTGGTCGACGACGAACCGGCCGTCCGGACGGCGCTCGAGCGGGCCCTCAGGCTGGAGGGCTACGACGTCGAGCTCGCGGCCGACGGCGCCGAGGCGCTGCACCGCCTCTCCCTGCACTCACCTGATGCAGTGGTGCTGGATGTGCTGATGCCGAACGTCGACGGGCTCGAGGTCTGCCGCCGCCTGCGCGCGGCCGACGACCACACGCCCGTGTTGATGCTGACCGCGCGTGACGCGGTCGGCGACCGGGTGGCGGGGCTCGACGCCGGCGCCGACGACTACCTCGTGAAGCCGTTCGCGCTCGAGGAGCTGCACGCGCGGCTCCGCGCGCTCCTCCGCCGCGCAGCGGGCGCCGAAACCGACGCGCTTCGCTTCTCCGACGTCACGCTCGAGCTGGGCACCCGCGAGGTGCGCCGCGGCGAGCGACGGATCGAGCTGACCAGGACCGAGTTTCTCCTGCTCGAGCTGTTCCTTCGCAACGCACGCCAGGTGCTGACCCGCTCCGTGATCTTCGACCGGGTTTGGGACTACGACTTCGGGCCGCGCTCGAACGCGCTCGAGGTCTACGTCAGCTATCTCCGCCGCAAGCTGGAAGCAGGAGGCGAGCCCCGCCTGATCCACACCGTGCGCGGCGTCGGTTACGTTCTCCGGAAGCCGTGACATTCCGCACACGCCTCGCCCTCGCATCGGCAGTCGCCGTGGCGGCGGCGATCGCCGTCGCCTCGCTCGTCTCCTACGGGCTCGTCCGTGCGCAGCTGCGCGGCTCGATCGACGACGCGCTCCGCGCCCGCGCGGGGCAGGTG
>JACCTU010000226.1 GCA_013812235.1 Actinomycetota bacterium
GCGCCACGACCACACGAGCCCGGCGGAGCACCGCGCGCGCGAGCCACGGCATCCGCCGCGCGAGCTCCACGTCGGTCCCCCAGACTTGCGCGACCACGGGCTTCCGGGTCAACAGCGCGACCGCGGCGGAGGGGAGCCAATGCGCGTGGACGAGATCCGCGCCCCGCGCGGCCCTCACGGCCGCGACGGTGAAGGAGAGGAGGAAGGCAGGCAGCAGGAGCGCGAGCCAGGGGCGGCGCCGGAGGTTCCCGACGATTCCGGAGCCGTACGCGAGCCCGAAGTGCGGAAAGCCGGCGGGCGACACGACCTCGACCTCGACGCCGCGCCGACGGAGCCGCTCCACGGCATCGGCGATGAACAGTCCGGCCACGTCACCGGAGCCGCGGGGATACGAGGTGGTCAGGACGACAACGCGCATGGGGGGTCATTCTGCTCGACTACCATCGGTCAGCCTCATGGCCACCGCAGTCGCCCCGCCCGAGCGCGTGACGGCGGACCCCTACGCAGAGCTGGCGGAGTTCTTCGACCGGTTCGCGAGCGAGGAGTCCCGCTGGAAGCGCCGCAACAGCACGTACCACCGGCTGATCGCCCAGCTGATGCGCTTCCACGTGCCCGAGAACGCCCGGGTGCTCGAGATCGGCGCCGGCTCGGGTGACCTGCTCGCGGCGCTGAAGCCGAGCGTCGGGGTCGGCGTCGACGTCTCGAAAGCGATGGTCGCGCGCGCCCGAGAGGCGCACCCGCAGCTCCGCTTCGAGCATGTCCCCGGCGAGGAGCTCGCGCTCGGCGAGACGTTCGACTACGTCGTCCTCTCGGATCTGATGCCGTACGTGGACGACCTGCTCGAGCTCTTCCACCGCGTCGCCGAGCACTCGCACGAGCGCACGCGCGTCATCGTCAACTCGTACAGCCGCGTCTGGCGTCCGGTGTTCCGGCTTGCGGAGATCTTGCGGCTGAAGCCGCGCAAGCCGCTGCGCAACTGGGTCGCGCCGCACGACGTGGTCAACCTGCTCGGGCTTGCGGGGTTCGAGCCCGTGCTGTCACGGACGAGGATCATGTTCCCCAAGCAGATTCCGTACGTGACGACGTTCCTGAACGGCTTCGTCGGAAGCCTGCCGCTGATCAACCTGCTCGCCCTCACGAACTGGATCGTCGCGCGCCCGCTGCCGCACGAGCTCAGCGAGTCGAGTGTCTCGATCGTGTGTGCCTGCAGGAACGAGCAGGGCCACATCGCCGAGCTGATCGACCGCGTCCCGGACTTCGGTGTGCCCGCCGAGCTGATCTTCGTCGAGGGCAACTCGACCGACGACACGCGCGGCGAGATCCTGCGGCAGATCGAGGCGCATCCGGACCGCGACATCCGCTTCATCCCGCAGACCGGCAAGGGGAAGGGCGATGCAGTCCGCACCGGCTTCGCCGCGGCGAAGCACGACGTGCTGATGATCCTGGACGGGGACCTCAGCGTCCTTCCGGAAGACCTGCCGAAGTTTCACCGCGGCCTTGTCGACGGTCGCGCGGAGCTCGTGAACGGCTCGCGGCTCGTCTACGACATGGAGCCCGGCGCGATGCGCTTCCTAAACATGATCGGGAACCGTGCCTTCGCGCGGCTGCTCAAGGGGATCATGGGCCAGCAGGTGAAGGACACCTTGTGCGGGACGAAGGTGCTCCTGAAGCGGGACTACGAGCGAATCGCCGCCGGCCGTTCCTACTTCGGGGAATTCGACCCCTTCGGCGACTTCGACCTGCTCTTCGGCGCCGCACGGCTCGGCCTGAAGATCGTCGACCTGCCGGTGCGGTACCACCCGCGCACGTACGGCGAGACGAACATCAGCCGCTGGCGGCACGGCGTGCTGCTCCTACAGATGACGTTCTTCGCCTTTTGGAAGTTCAGAGTCGCACCGCTGACACGCCGCGGGTTCTGAGCAGCCGCGCCGCGCGGGTGTGGGCGCAGCGGTGGGCTCTGTTGGCCCTCGCGACCGTCCTGACGCTCGCTGCCGTCGCCGTCGAGGCGCAACCGATTCGGTCGCCGTGGTGGACGTACGCCGACGCCGACGCGACGTACACCGCGTCGGCGCTGAACCTCATGCTCGGGGAGGAGGTGACGTTCGTCGACCACCCGGGGCTTCCGATCACGGAGGCCGTCGCAGTGGCGGCGGGCATCGACGCGCTGGCGAGTGAAGGAAGCCTGTCGCAGGTCGCGCGGCTGCGCTACGTCGATCGAACGCTGCTCGACCTCGACGGCGCTCGCTGGCTCTTCCGAGGCTTCGCAGTCGCCTTTTACCTGCTCGGCGCTCTGCTCGCGTTTCTGCTCGCCTCGCGGCTGTTCGGGCACTGGAGTTGGGGTCTCGCGAACGGGCTCTTCTGGCTCGCAGCCCCCGGCTTGATCGCGATGTCGATCCAACTTCGACCCGACGTCCTGCTCGCGGTGCTCTGCCTCGTCTTCGCGTTCGCGATCGCGCGCGCAGTCGACCGGAGGTCTGTCGCCTGGTACGCCGCCGCCGGGGTGCTCGTCGGGTTCACGACGATGGTCAAGCTGCACGCGCTGGCACTCTTGCTGCCGCTCCTCCTGGCCGCACTCTGGCGTCCGCCGGCGGAGAGCGAGCTGGCGGCGACGCTCGAGCGAGCACGTGGCTTCGTGCGCGCGCACCGCGTCGCCGTCGGGTCGATCGTCGGCCTCTGGCTGGCGCTCGCGGTCGTCCTCAACTGGGATCGGTTTCCCTTCGACCCGAGCGAGTCGCAGCTCGGAGTGACGCTCGCCGTGCTCGCCGTCGGTCTGGCGGCAGTGGGCCTGGCGGAGGCGGCCGCGCGAGTTCGCGTGCCTCGCCTCGTTCGACGCGTAGCGAGCCGCTTCCACGCCCTGCTCGTCGTCTCGTTCATCGGTGGTCTGCTCATCCCCGTCACCCTCGACGTGCAGGACGGGACGCGGGCGCTCCTCTACATCGTTCGCAACGTAAGCGGCCGCGGCGTGCAAGAGGGAATCGAGCCGTACTCGACACCACTCTCCGCACTCGACGGCATCGTCGGCACGCCGATCGTGTTCGCCTTCCTCCTCGCCGCGCTTGCGGGAATCGTGGGCGTGCTTCGGCGAGAGCCCGTGCCGGTGGTCTGGGCAGTCGCCGCCCTCGCAACCGGGGTGTTCGCGTACGCGCGCCCGCCGAACGTCCACTACTTCGCTCCGGCGTTCGTCTTCGCCGCACTTGCCCTGCTCTGGCTGCTGCAGCGCGAGTCGCGCGCCCGCATGCCGATCCTCGCCTGGCTGCTCGTCCTGTACATCGTCTGGCCGGCCTGGGACAACCGGCTCAACTCGACGGCGGAACAGGAGCGCTTCGCCGCGAGCGTTGCGAGCGCGAAGCAGTACGTCGACGCGAACCTCCCTTCCGGCGAATTCGTACTCGTGCCGTCCTACTGGCCGTTCGCGGACTCCCGCTACTTCGAGCTCGTGCAGATCTACGTCGCGCACTCGCCGGAGTATCCGTACCGGTATCTCCCGGCTACTGCTGCCGTGCGTTCGTACGAGCAGCCGCGGCAGATGCGCCCGCGCTTCTACATCGGACCTCTTGCGTCGAACCTCACCGTCGGGATGCAGGTCGAGCTCGGCGACCTCGGCCCCTATACGATCGTCCCGCGTGAAGGGCTCGTGGCGGAGATCGTCAACGGTCCCGGCGTGACGGAGCCGTGGTGAGCACCGACCGCTACGACGCCGAGCGCCTGCAGGGCAAGCTGATCGCGTCCGGGAAGGAAGACGTCTGGGGTTGGTCGGGCCGGGCCGGCGGGATCCGCGCGTCGCGTCGAGCGGAGTTCCTCGTGTCCGCCGCGAAGCTCTCGCCGGGTGTGCGCTGTCTCGAGCTCGGCTGCGGAACCGGCGAGTTCACCGAGCGCCTGGTCGCGTCGGGCTGTGATCTCGTCGCCGTCGACCTCAGCGAGGAGACGGCCGCGCTCGCGCGCAAGCGCGTCGGCGAGCGGGCGCGAGTCGTGGTCGGGAACATCGAGACGGGTGAGGGCCTGGAAGGGCTCGAGCTCGACGCTATCGTCGGGGTCAGCGTCCTCCACCACGTCGACCTCGCCGCAACGTTCAAGCACACGTTCTCGCTGCTCCGGCCGGGAGGTCGGTTCGCGTTCACCGAGCCGAACATGGCGAACCCGCAGGTGTGGGCGGAGCGAAACTTCGAGCCGGTGCGCCGGCTGCGCAACGTAACGCCGCACGAGACCGCCTTCCACGTGGACGAGCTGCGTCGGCGCTTCGAGAGCGCGGGCTTCGTCGTAGAGGTCTGCGAGCCGTTCGAGTTCCTGCACCCGAGCACGCCCGCATGGCTCGTGCCGACCGCCCTCTCGCTCGAGAGCCGGCTCGAGGCTACGCCGCTGCGCTCGATCGCGGGCTCGCTTCGGATCGCAGGCGCCCGTCCCTAGCCGCGACGACCGGGAGCGCCAGCGCGAAGATCGCGAGCACGTAGAA